>DATAPT010000030.1:0-3029 GCA_036265065.1 Candidatus Acidiferrales bacterium
GCTTCTTTATCCAGTTCCCACCAGCGATAGTTATCTTCAGGGCGAAGTTGGTGCGCCTCAAGCGGGATATGCCCGGCGGGCGAATATTCGCCGCCGCCAAAATCCAATTTTCCCGTGGGGTCGATGGCGTGAATTGTTTTCACGGTGAGGTGCACGGAAAATCCATGCACTTGGTATTTCGGGTGAATAATTCCAGTGATATGTTCAGCAGTGTCTTTCCCGGACAAAAGTTGCATGAGACGGACTATAGCCAATCCGATACAGACCGTCCACATTCGCCTCGCGCCCATGCGGCGAAAAGGACAGCCCTCAAACTGTCTTGTCTTTCGAGTGGCACATGTGTTCCAGCGTGCATTCCACGCATCGCGGCTTGCGCGCCTGGCAAATCCTTCGTCCGTGCCAGATTAACTGATGAGAAATCAATATCCACTTATCCTCGGGAATGATTTTCATCAAATCCTGTTCAATTTTTTTTGGCTCCGAATCGCGTGACAGCTCAAGCCGATTCGTAAGCCGTATCACATGCGTATCCACCACGACTCCCACCGCGATGCCGAACGCCGTGCCCAGAACCACGTTCGCCGTTTTGCGCGCCACTCCCGGCAGCGTCAGCAACTCTTCCATCGTGCGCGGCACTTCACCGCCAAACTGTTCCACAATTTTCCTGCTTGCGCCGATAATCGATTTGGTTTTATTTCTGTAAAATCCCGTGGGCCGGATATCCTGTTCGAGTTCTGATGGACTTGCGTGAGCAAAATCACGCGGCGTTTTATATTTCACGAAAAGCGTTTTCGTCACCAGGTTGACGCGCACGTCCGTGCACTGCGCCGAAAGAATCGTGGCGACCAGTAGTTGAAACGGCGTCTCGTGCTCCAGCGCGCAGGTGACTTTCGGGTAGGCTTCGTCCAACTTCTCCAGAATCGCGTGCACGCGCGCCTGATTCGTAGCCGAACTGGTTGATTTTTCACCAGACGAGCGTGGGGAATTCTGCTTTTTGCCGCCTTTGCGCGGATTTTTCTTTGCCTTAAGTTTTTTCATTCAGCCATCTTCATTCAATTCGATTCGCAGACCAAATTTACGAGCCGGTTTCTGTGGCATAGGCTTCAGCCTGTGCGGTGTTAGTCCTTGCAAGGCCTAAGACCGCACAGGCTGAAGCCTATGCCACAAAAAACCAACTCAAAAACTTCTAATTTTCCTTATGCAAAAAATCGAGCGCCTTGTGAAACGCTTTTCCCCGGTGGCTATACAGATTTTTCTCTTCACGCGAAATCTCCGCATACGTTTTTCCAAGGGCAGGGAAGAGAAAAACCGGGTCATATCCAAACCCGTCTTTTCCGCGCGGTTCTTCCAGAATAATTCCCTCAGCGGCCGCTGAAAACAGCCCCAGCATTTTTCCTGCCTCCGCCACGGCCACCACGCAAACGAACCTAGCCCGCCGATCATCTGCTTTTTTCACGCGCAATTCGCTGAGCAATTTATGTATGCGATCTATATCGGAAGCGCCCGGCCCCGCATAGCGCGCGGAAAGCACTCCCGGCGCGCCGCCCAGCGCAGGAACAACGAGTCCAGAATCGTCAGCAATCACAATATCCTTGGCAAACCGGCTGTAGTGCAGCGCTTTTCCCGCCGCATTCTCCGCAAACGTGGGCCAGATTTCTTCAAAAAGGGGCAGGGAATCGAAATTGGGAATGAACGCGAGGTCGATCGTTGCGCCGGCCGGGGTAGACCCTGCCGCTCCGGCAAGCGCCTGATATTCGCGCAGCTTTCCTGGATTCGAGGAAGCCACCAGCAATCGAAGAGGGTTACTTGATGCGCGCACGGAAATCGGTGTTGACCAGTTTGGATTGATACTCGGTCATGCGGCGAATCCCGGTCGCGGCCAGCGCCAGCATATCTTGCAACTCCGCTCCTCCAAACGGTTGCCCCTCGGCCGTTGCTTGCACTTCCACAAATTTTCCGCTTCCGGTCATCACCACATTCATGTCAACTTCCGCGCGAGAATCTTCGTCATACGCGAGATCGATCAGCGCAACGCCGTCCACCACTCCAACGCTCGTCGCCGCGACGGAATCGAACAGCGGCACCGATTTCAAAATTCCGGCCGCCACCAGCCGCTCCATCGCCATCGCCAGTGCCACGAACGCGCCTGTGATCGATGCCGTGCGCGTTCCGCCGTCGGCCTGGATCACGTCGCAATCGAGAACCACCGTTCGTTCTCCTAACTTCTTCTGGTCCACAATGGCGCGTAGCGATCTGCCAATCAGCCGCTGAATTTCCAGCGTGCGTCCCGACGGCCTGCCGCGCATCGCTTCGCGCGCTGTGCGTTGCTCTGTCGCGCGCGGAAGCATTCCATACTCGCCCGTCACCCAGCCTTTTCCCTGGCCCTTCAAAAACGAGGGCACTCCATCATCCACGGTGGCCGTGCAAATCACGCGCGTATTTCCCACTTCGATCAGCACGCTCCCTTCGGCGCTGGTGATAAAGTCCGGCGTCATCTTCACCGGACGAATTTGATCGTGCGCGCGCGCATCGCTTCGCAAGTTTCCTCCTCGTAGCATGGCCCAAAGTTTGCCCGCCGGAACTCCGAGTGTCAACTGCGACAACCTCCAGCATTGCGTAACTTCAGATTGCCGATTAGGAAAGTAAATTATTCAAAACTTTTGACGTCGTTGCGAAACCATAGATACAGAGAACGGTTTCGTAGCGCCCTCTCTGTCCCGTGCTTTTCGGGATAGAGAGGGCAGCCTTCTGCAAATGCTGCTCGCCCAAACATAAATCAAGAATCGCGTCGCACACACCTGCCGATGACTTTGTCCCAGAAAATTGATATTGTTCATTTCAGATCGCCACGTATCCAGTTAAAATGCCTTCATCCACAGATGTCGATCATACGAGGTGCGAAGACCATGAAGAAATACGATGAATCTCGCCGCGAATTTCTAGTCCGCGCGGCCGTCAGTGCAGGCGCTGCCGCAGGAGCCGTTGCCGGCGCAGGCCTCGTGCCTGATGCCCTCGCCCAAAGCCACGAA
>DATAPT010000031.1:0-4848 GCA_036265065.1 Candidatus Acidiferrales bacterium
ATGGCAACGGCCATAGCTGGTTTTTCTGCCAGAACCTGCCCGACACCTATGAATCCACGGGCGTCGCGACCATCGCGATCTTCCTCTTCCAGTTCGCCTTCGCGGACACCTGCTCGACGATCACCTCTGGAGCGATGATCGGCCGCACAGCTTTCGCCGGCGACCTGCTTTACAGCGTGGCTGTTTCCGGTTTCATTTATCCGATCATCGGACACTGGGCATGGGGACCTGACGGCTGGCTCGCCATGATGGGCTCCGACGGTCATTTCTGGGCGGCTTCCGGGATGCCCTTCCATGATTTCGCGGGCTCCACGGTTGTTCATACGATTGGCGGAATGGTGGCTCTGGCTGGATCGATTGTCCTCGGCCCACGCCTGGGCCGCACATTCAAGCGCGATGGTGGCGCTCCGATGTTGCCGCACGATTTGACGATCGCCGTTTCCGGCGGACTACTTCTGTGGTTCGGCTGGTACGGTTTCAACCCCGGCAGCACTCTTTCGGCGATGGATTTTGAAGGAATCGGCCGAATCGCCACGAACACGACACTTGCCGCATGCGCAGCAGGATTAACCGCCATGTTCGTCGCCTACTCGTACACTAAAAAGTGGGATGCCGGCTTCACCACAAACGGCTTCCTGGCTGGGCTTGTCGCAATCACTTGCCCCTGCTACTGGGTCAGCCCCACCGGTTCGGTCATTCTGGGAGCGGTAGCTGGCGTCATCGTTGTTGCCGGAGTTGAGTTGCTCGAATATCTCCGCATTGACGATCCGATTGGCGCGGTTCCCGTCCACGGAATTTGTGGAATCTGGGGAACTATTTCCCTCGGTTTGTTTGCCGTTGGCAAGTACGGCGCCACCGGCCCTCTCGCGGCTGACAATTCCGCTCCGCTCAAAGGACTCTTCTACGGCGGCGGCACTCAAGTGCTGATTGCCCAACTTATCGGCAGCGCAGCCATCACCCTGGCTACCTTCGGGATTTCAATGGTCGTCATGCTGGCGGTGAATGCTTTCGGACTGCTCCGCGTCACGGAAGAGGGCGAACTCTACGGCCTCGATTTGCATGAACACGGCATTTCGGCTTACCCCGAATATGTGATCACGGCTCTCGGCTCACCGACGGGGTTGGCTTCGCATCAACAGCCGGCTACCTCACACGTCAAGGCCACGGCTCCCGCACACGGCGATTAAGTTCGGAGGGCGTTCCTGTTGTGAATGTACGGAGGCAGGGACGCCCTTCAGATTTTTGTAACAGGATTTTTGGTGAAAGAGGGGCGGGCCATCCCGAGTTTGAAGTCATTTGAAATCGAGGGGCATTCGCAAGAGAAAAATAAAAATCGAAGCGGCTTACGAAATTTAAGGATGAAAAAATATGATGACAAAAATTGAAGCGATCATTCAGCCGGGTAGATTTGAAGCCGTGAAGGAAATGTTGACCGAGATCGGCGTCGGCGGCATGACCATTACGGACGTACGCGGTCATGGCCGCCAGAAAGGCCATACCGAAACCTACCGCGGGAGAGAGTACACGGTCGATCTTCTTCCGAAGGTGAAACTGGAAATGGTTCTGCCCGACAATCTGGTCGATGCCGCGGTAGAAGCGATTCTCAAGACCGCTTCTTCCGGCAAGATCGGCGACGGGAAAATTTTTCTCTCCAAGGTGGAGGAAACCATCCGCCTCCGCAACCAGGAACGCGGCGCGGTGGCTCTCTAATTGAGTTTCACGCGGGGCCAAGTCTTGCTGCTACCGCCATGGCGGCAAGACCCGCGTGGGTCATTTGGCCGCGGCGTCCGGCAAAAGCCAGCCGGTCTTTTACGGGCGCTGCGGCATTCTGACCGTTACTCGAAATTCCGGTTTTGTTGTTGATGAAAAACTTGGCAGTACATTTTCTCTTTTTGGTATGCCTATGAAAAAGAGCAGAAAGCAGCAGAACCGCAAGCGACCCTCCAAGCGAATCCCCCACGCAAAACAACGCAATAACTTACAAAAGAAAAAGATCGATTCTCCTCACTCTCACTGGCTGCAAATTCTCCCGGGGGATATCGAAGACGTCCCCGTTATCAATACTGGAAGAGGATTCATCTCGCAAAGGAATGGCAGACGTGAACGCCGGGACAACGGCCTGTATTTGGCGGAACGCAATTCATCAAGCGGTAGAATCATTCGTTAGTTCGAGTCCTTCTCACTCTTTAAATATTTTTTGCTATAGTTACCCATGCCTTCGCCGACTACGACGTCCAATCCTCCGAATGGCAAGAAGCCAAGACACCTTGCGCCGATCTGGAGGGCGCTGGTCGAAATCGGCTTCATTATATTTCTGTTTTATTCCAACCTTTTGATGGGTGAATTCACTCGGTCGAACGGGCAGGGTAAAACTCTTGCGTTCGCTTTTGTCGATATTTTCACGGCCTACAATTTTGCAATCGCAGCCATTTCCGGATTGATTGGATACGTAGTCGTAGAGTATCTGCGAAGCCGGATTTAGGTCGCCCACACTTGATTCTTGTGGAAAACACTAAATTTCTGTCAATCCGAGCGAAGCGAGGAATCTCTCTTCGATTTAACACTCAGAGAAATGAATGAGAGATTCCTCGCTTCGCTCGAATGACAGAATATCTCGCTTATTCCACAATTCTTACCAGCGCAAATCCGTTTCCGTCGGCTGCTCGTAATCCACGCCATCCACTTCAAATCCAAACAGGCCTCGAAACTCGCGCTGAAATCCCCCGAAATCGGAAATCTGCCGCAGATTTTCCGTGGTTACCTGCGGCCAAACCGCTGCAACGTCCGCCTGCACATCGGGACGCATCTCGCGATCATCCAGACGCATCCGCCGCATATCGTCCAGCTTCGGCGCGCTTCCCGTGCAAAGAAAATCCGTAAACATCCGCCGCATCTGTTCGAGCGGTCCCTCTTCCACATTTCTCTTTTTCATCACCATGGAAAGCAAACTCAAATACAGCGGCACAACGGGAATTGCCGCCGAGGCTTGCGTGACCACCGCCTTGTTCACGGAAACCCACGCGTGCCCGCCCAACTGTTCCGCGAGCGTGCTGTCCAAATCCTTCGCAGCGCGCTCCAGATCTTTTTTCGCCTGGCCTATGGTCCCATCGCGATAAATCGGCCAGGTAATTTCCGGCCCGATGTAAGAATAGGCGACCGTGCGCGCGCCCGGCGCCAGAAGCTTTTCTTCGAGCAGCATTTCGATCCACAGCCGCCAGTCATCGCCACCCATTACGGCAACCGTGTCCGCAATTTCAGCTTCATTGGCGGGCTGCAGCGTAACGTCCACCACTTTTTCCGAATCCAGTTCAATCGTTCGATTGGTGAAGGATTGTCCGACAGGCTTCAGCACGGAACTGTGCGTCTTGCCCGTGCGCGGATCGGTGCGCTTCGGTGACGCGAGCGAATAAATCACCATATCCACAGGAGCCATCTGCTTACGAATCACGTCCATCGTGGCGCGCTTGATTTCATCGGAAAATGCATCTCCGTTGACGCTCGCTGCAAAAAGGCCGTCGCGCTTCGCCAGCGAATGGAGCGCAACCGTGTTGTAGTGGCCGGCGGTCGCGGTCTTGTCGCCGTCAGGTGGTCGCTCAAAAAATACGCCCACAGTTTTCGCTCCGTAGCCCCAGGCCGCCGCAATACGCGAGGCCAGGCCGTAGCCGGTCGACGCACCAATCACCAATACATTCTTGGGAACGTTTTCTCCGGCAGGCATACTGCCTTTTACGCCGGCAACCCAACGCTCCACATTTCGCCTGCACCCCTCAGGGTGGGCATTCACACAAATGAAGCCGCGCGAGCGGCGCTTAATAATTTGCAGTGGCATAAGTAAAAGATAATACCGTAGCGCGGCAGCACAGCGAAACCGCATTCGCTTTCGTAGCGCCCGTCCGATTTCCAGGACGGGCAGCTTTTTAGCGCGCAAAATTCAAATGGATGTCCCGACCGAAATCAAACCGCGCTGACCTGTTGGGAACCTCAGTCCAATACGTTATGATTTTCTGATCATGGACATTCTGCTGAACGAAGTGGAAACGCGAGTGCTCGGCGCGCTCGTCGAAAAAGAACTGACCACGCCGGAATATTATCCGCTCTCCTTAAATGCGCTGGTCAACGCTTGCAATCAGAAATCAAATCGCGATCCGGTGATGAACCTGGACGAAGATTCCGTTCGCGAAGCTATGCGCACGCTGGATAAAAAAGGGCTCGCGGGAGCCGCCGATAACATGGTGAGCCGCGTGACCAAGTACGAGCATCGCCTGCAGGAAGCTTACAATTTCACGCGGCACGAAACGGCCATCCTTGCTGAATTGCTGCTACGAGGTCCGCAAACTCCCGGAGAGCTGCGCACCCGCGCCGACCGCATGCACAAGTTCGACGATCTGGGCATCGCGCAATCCACCTTGCAGCGCCTCATGAAACGCGAACCGCCGCTCGTCAAAGTGCTTCCCCGCCAGCCCGGCACAAAAGAAGCGCGTTACGCGCACCTGCTCAGCGGCGATGTGGAATTGCCGCCGCAGGAATCCGCAGCGGGAGGAGGATCTACAAGCGGCGGATCGGGCGGCGACCGAATCGCGCGTCTCGAAGATCAAGTGGAAAATCTTCAAAAAGAAATCGCAGAACTGAAACAGCAATTCGCCGCATTCCGCAAACAATTCGAGTGAATTGAGTAGCACAGGCTTCAGCCTGTGGGTTTTCGTAAAAAATTGGAAAATTCAAGTTCCAAAGGCGAAACAGGCTGCGAAAAAAAAGGCCTTGTTCTGTCATTCTGAGCGAAGCGAAGAATCTCTCTTCCATTTAAGTATAGGTAGAGAAACAAGGAGAGATTCTTCGCTTCGCTCAGAA
>DATAPT010000032.1:0-13361 GCA_036265065.1 Candidatus Acidiferrales bacterium
ACTGTTTCGAATTCCCCCATAAAGAATTTGCTGCCGTCCTCGAGCGCCACAGGAAAAGTATTTAGCTTCGTAGACTGGACCGATCCTCATGAAGCCGCATTCGAAGTATCGGTTCCGCAGGGATGGCATGCGATCGGCGGAACGTATCGCCTGAGCCCGCTGGACGTGCGTTATTCTGTGGTCATGGATTCGCCGGACGGCCAGTTGCGGGCGTCGATTGGCGATTCGATGGTGGGAGAATTCACGCAGCCAACGCCGGCGCTGACAGCGTCGGGTTTAAATGAAGGCAATTACCAGTTGCTGGACGATGGAAGCAAGCTGGAAGTTTTGCAGTATATGTCGGGTCAAAAATTCGGGCGATCGTACGTGGATAGCCTCGTGTCGCGCCAATGCAGCCATACGCAAATCACATACAGCGCTCCTCGCGAAGATCTCGCATCGGTTTTCAGCCAATCCGCGGTGGAAGAAGGCTTCAAGGATGGATTTCTTACGGCGGGGGAAGTCACTTTTTCCTGCAGTTTGGATGGCCGGCCGGCGAACGGGAAGTTCGTGGCGGCTACAATGCGCATAGGACATGACGAACCTTCGATATGGTTTGTCTATCGGTTGTATGGGTACATCGCGTTAGCGGGCAGGGAGCAGGACGGAGAGAAAGTACTGACACAGATTCTGCAAACATTGAAATTTAATTCCAAGTGGCAGGAATTGAAGAAGAGCACGACAGACCCGGCGGTCGAACCGGAGAGCCCATTCTCACAGGAGATTCAACAGCGCGCCGAGGAGGGCATCATCGACGACCAGAGGCAGATTTCCGAAATGGTCGCCAGAAGTTATGAGCAGAGGAAGCGCGTGTTCGATGCGATTGACCACAAATTGCAAAACGCGGTTTTGGGAACGGTTGAAGTCGTCGACCGCGATAATGGAACGCGATATAAGATCAGCGACTTCGGCGACTATCATTTCCTGACCAACGACGCCTACATTTACAGCGCGAGTGCGCCGATCGAGTCCGAAACCAGCTTGCGCGAATTGCTTACAATGTCTCCCGGAATGTAGCCATTTTTCCGTTCAATGCTCCTCGGAATATTTCCATGAATCATGAACGTCTGGTCGCAAACAATTTATGAAGTATGGCCATGCTGTGTGAGAATAGTGGCTTCAAAGCGGCCACGATAAAAAGTGAAAAATATAACGGAGCGCACGCCAATGAAAAAGCTGGTTTTAATGATTTTGCTGGCAGCGGCAGTAAGTTTTGCGCAGCAACCGGGCGCGGAATCCAAATCCAAGGCAAAAATTCTCACCCGCACGGAATTTGACGCGCTGGTGGCGACACCGGGCCGCGTTTTGCTGTTGGATGTACGGCGTCCCACGGAAATCGCGATGAACGGTGGCTTCCCGGTATTCCTCAACATTCAGGCGAATGATCTAGAAAAGCATTTGGCGGAAATTCCGAAAAGCGTCCCCCTCGTGGTGATTTCGAATCACGCGCACCGTGCGGGAATTGCGGCGGATTTGCTCGAAAGCAAAGGATTCAAAATTGCCGGAGCGATGGGCGCGCAGGTTTATGAGTCGGAAGGCGGACAGGTGATCAAGTACGCACCCGAAAAGCCCGCTGCCAATGGAGAGAAATAGCGGGGGTTTTATCAGTCTTTAGATTTCCGTGCCGAACCTCGCCGGTCAAAGAGGTTCGGCATTTTTTATTTGCTGATTTCTTCGATCGCCTTGTTGTCGAAATTCTCCTCGCAAACGTATTCCGAAATTTGCCAATCCTTGTGCAATTTAAATTGTTTCGTCCCTGTCCAGGATTTTGCGTAGGCCTTTGGATCGTCAAACGTAAAATCAATTTGCAGCATGTCTGGCGCGGTGCGATGGATTCGTTCGACGAGATGCAGATCATCGGTGTGCGGGTGGCCAACCTGATCGAGCCAGGTTTTATCGTTGAAACCGATCGTGTCAACGACCAGCGTATTGCCGTCCCATTTTCCGATCGAATCGCCCATCCAGCTGGGATTTAAATTTTTCGGATGAGGCCGCCCGTCGGTCCAGATCTGGCGAATGAAATGGCCGAATTCGTGGACAATCAGGACGCGGTCCGGGACCACGAGAATTTCCATGGGAAAATTAAAAAGATAAATCCGCGGGACTCCGGGCGGATAACATTTCAATGTCGTGTCGTCCGATTCGCCTGTGTAACCGCCGGTGTGCGGGGCTTTGGTGGATTTATATTTTTCCAGCGCCCACGGCGTCATGGGCGGCTCATCCTTGCTGAAAACGAAACCGCCTTCGCCGGCGCTGCGGCTGCCGATGCGCGGAAATTGCGACCATACTCCGAGCAGGTCCGCTCCGGGAGAAGCCGGCACGGACATTTTTGGGGCATTTGTGCCGCCTGCATTCTGAGCGCTCACGATTGGCAAGAATGAAAGGGCCGAGAACAGAGCAAAAACCAAACACTGGAAACCATTTCGCATCAGCAGGCTCCCGATCAAATTTCAAAATGGCGTGGCGCTAATTCAATGCCTCGAAAGGCGGGGGCTAATATTCATCGCCCTCGCGCGGCTTGAGTTCTTTGCCGTCGGCAAAAATTATTTTTTGCAGGCGCATGACCTTCGAGCCGTCTTTCAGGCGATTTCCAACGATGGTTACCTGGTCACCCGGCTTCAACGAATCCCTGGTCCAGCCCGCCCTTCCGAGATTGTTCGGGCTATCGGCCTCTATGAGCCATTGTTCGGCGTTGCCGCTATCTTCTTTTGCTTCCAGATGAATTGCTGAATGCGGGTTGATAAATTCAAACTTTGCGATCTTGCCTTTGACGGATGTGGGCTTGGACATGTCGTAATTTGAGGAGCCGTGATGCGCGGACGCTTGCACGCACGAAAAAATAAAAATGAGGGACAGGGCTAGAACCTGCGCGAGATTTTTGTTCATGGCTGTCTCCGGCAATCCAACAAATCTTTGGAAAATTTGGCGACGCTGAAATTCCGTCCGCGTGAACTCAACCGTTCTATTCATCACCTTATATCAAATTATTCGGGTGAAGTGGCATAGGCTTCAGCCTGTGCGGGGTTCGTTCATGCAAGGCCTAAACCCGTACATGCTGAAGCCTATGCCACTTATGGCCACGGCAGCTACAGGGTTGAGAGAAATGTTGCGTCCCGCTCTTCGATCAGGAGGTTGTCGATCAGGCGGACGTTGCCGATTCGCACGGCCAGTAGGGCGAGGCATTCGCCGCGAAGGCGCGTTGTGGGTTCGAGAGTTTCGGCATTGACGAGTTCTATGTATTCGGGCTCTGCGAGAGGTTCGGTCCTCAGCATGTCGCGCATCGCCGCGGTGAGACGCAGGGCGTCGCGCTCCCCTCGCGAAATGGATTCTCGCGCGCTCTCCAGTGCCCGGTAAAGGATCGTTGCCGCATTGCGCTGCTCGGGGCTGAGGTAGGCATTGCGAGAGGACATTGCGAGCCCGTCCGGTTCGCGCACGATGGGGCAGACCACGATTTCCGAATCGAGATGGAGATCGCGGGCCATCTGGCGGATGATTCGCGACTGCTGCGCGTCCTTGCGTCCGAAGTAGGCTTTTTGCGGCTGAACGATTTCCAATAATTTCAAAACCACTGTGGTGACGCCGCGAAAATGTCCGGGCCGAATTTTTCCTTCGAGGCGATCGGACAAGCCTTCGACATTGACCCAGGTGCGGAAACCGGGCGGATAAATTTCCGATGGCTCAGGCGCAAATAAATAATCCACACCGGCTTCTTCCAATTTCTTGCAATCCGATTCAAAGGCGCGCGGATATTTCTGGAAATCTTCATGCGGGCCGAATTGCGTGGGGTTCACGAAAATGGAGGCGATCACCGGCTGGCATTCGGAGATGGCTCTTTGCACGAGCGCCATGTGGCCCGCATGCAGCGCGCCCATGGTGGGGACGAAGCCGGGGGAGCGGCCTTCGGCTTTTGCCCGGTGCGCCGCCTGCTTCATCCAGTCGATGGTGTGGATAATTTCCAAGGAGTTGTGTGTAGCGAATAATTTTGTGGCGTGGGCTTCAGCCTGCGGGGGTTAGGCCTTGCAAGGACCAAACCCCGCAGGCCGAAGCCCGCGCCACCTAAATCAAACGCGCGCGGTTGCCGCCAGTTCGCGGTAATAGCCGATCAGGTCTGTCGAGACGGCCTTCACGCCGAGCTGGCGCAGCATGGTTGTGATTTGTCCGCGATGGTAGCTCGCATGATTTGTCAGCTGGTGCAGGCTCTGCCACAGCGGATTTGAAAATTCCTCGCCCGTAAATCCTTTGTAGCGGATCACACGGTCCAGATCCTGCTGCGTGAGCTTCGAGACGTAATCGATGTAGTAGGCGTCCATTTCTTCCAGCTTCGCGCGAACGGAGGCGAGGTCAGGGAATCCGGCGCCGGTGACGAGCGCTGTGGGAGAGCGTCCATTGATGCGTTCGTTCCACACGTATTCAGCCCCATACAGATGCGCCGTGGTATCGCGCACGGAGCTGAAACTCGATCCGAGATTGCGCGTGAATTGTTCGTTCGAGAGGGAAGCGCAGGCGTCCAGCATGCGGCGATCGGCCCACTGATTGTACTGGAACAAAAAACGCAAAAGTTCAGGCGTAACCATGAAAATCCTCCGGAGCGGATTCTAATACATGATTTGGAGATACGTGATTATTTATGCTGTTCAGAAAGTGTGCCGATTTTTTCGGCGCGCTTGTGGTACGACTCTTCGTCGGACGGAAACGATCCCTGTTGCACGTCGCGGCAATATTCCGCGGCAGCGCGAGAAATGATTTCTCCCACATTGGCGTAGTTGCGCACGAATTTCGGCTTGTGTCCGAAGCTCATGCCGAGAAGATCGTGAATCACGAGCACCTGTCCGTCGCAGTCCGGCCCTGCGCCGATGCCAATAGTGGGGATGCGCAGCTCGCTTGTGATGCGTGCAGCAAGCTCCCGTGGAATTGATTCGAGCACGATGGAAAATGCGCCGGCGGCTTCCACGGCGTGCGCGTCGCGCAAAATTTGTTCGCCGGCTTCGGCGGTTTTGCCCTGCACGCGGAATCCGCCGAATGCGTTCACCGATTGCGGCGTCAGGCCGATATGCCCCATCACAGGAATCTCAGCGTCGACGAGGCGCGAGATCGTGTCCATGCGGCGTTCGCCGCCTTCCACTTTTACGGCTTCGGCGCCCGCTTCTTTTACGAAGCGCAGGGCGCGGCGAACGGCTTCCGCCGGCTCATCGTGATAGCTGCCGTAAGGCATATCCGCCACGAGCAAAGCGCGCTGCGTGCCGCGCCGGACGGCTCGCGTGTGGTGCAGCATATCTTCGAGTGTGACGGGCAGAGTGCTGTCATATCCCAGCACCGCCATTCCAACGGAATCGCCGACCAGCAGTACGTCGACGCCTGCTTCATCAAGAAGACGCGCGGTTGGATAATCGTACGCCGTCAGGCACGTAATTTTTGCGGATGCAGAATTTTGTGTGGAGATTTGCGTCTTGCGTTCAAGGATGCTTGGCACGGTAATTTTACCGTTGCCAGCCGAGGGAACCATGCTCATAACTGCCTCCGGTGCCGCTCCTTAAATTCGGGATGCAGCCCAGTCAGGCTCATTCTACCAGAATGGGCGAGAGCGGGCCAGGGTTGGCTTTTTCCCGGCGATTTCCGGAATGAGGTATGGCGTGCGGATCGCAAGGTCAAAATATTTAACACAGAGGGCACAGAGGAAAACCGGAGAAAACCTGGAGAAATAGATTCCTAATCTAATCTTTGAGCTGAGATCTCTCTGTGGTTCTCCTCTTTTCTCTGTGTCCTCTGTGTTAAGGGTTCTCGAATTGAATACAAAGGCTTTAACAAAGAGAAAAGTGGAGAGTTCTCAATCTTCTAAAACACCTTCTAGAATTCGATGTATCCGCATGCCAAAGGAACAGCGAGCCTCAAGATTCCATCCTTTCCGTGCCCAAGTCATAAGTTGTTACTGATTCCAAACTCAGCTCGAAACACCCTTCGGCGAATTTCCCCCAGACATTTAAACTTAGAAGAACAAGACCGCCAGAGAAATTCTAATTACTGACTGCTCGGAGACCACAAGATGCTGATACCTCTTCGCCATGAAAACATGCGTGGACGCCGGTGGCCGGTGGTTACGTTCGGAATCATTGCTCTCAATGTTGTTATTTTTCTTGGCACGCACGGAACGATTGACCGGCAGGAACCGGAACTGGGGCAAGTCAAAGTTCATCTCATATTACTCGCGGCAATGCACCCGGAATTAAAGATCCCGGGCAAAGCGGACAGTTTTGTTTCTTCCATACAAAAGAAAAATGCTTCCTTGTGGAAAGAAGCGAAAAATCCAAGCCGGAGCGTGTTCGACGCTTGGGACGCAAAGATTCGCATGCAGGACGACTCTTATGATTTGCAGCAGGAAATGGATTCACTTGGCGATGAGTATGCGAAGCTGAGCGCGTCCTCGATCCTGGGCAAATACGCATTTATACCCGCGCACCAGACATTCACGGGATTGATCGCCGCTAATTTTTTGCATGGCGGGTGGCTGCACCTGATCGGCAACATGTGGTTTTTGTGGCTCGCGGGGGCGGTCCTCGAAGACACCTGGGGCCGGATGATTTATCCGGCGTTTTATTTAATTGCCGGGATTCTCGCGTTTCAAGTGCACGCTATGGTGAACGCCGGAAGTTTTACTCCGACGATAGGCGCATCGGGGGCGATCGCCGGGCTGATGGGCGCGTTCCTCGTGCGATTCCCCACAACCAAAATCGAGATGGGCTACCTGCTTTTTTTCCGCTTCTACAAATTCAAGATGGCGGCGTACTGGCTGCTCCCTCTGTGGCTGCTGACGGAAATTCTTTATGGGAGCGTGTCCGGGCAATCGTCAGGTGTTGCGCACTGGGCTCACGTGGGCGGCTTCGCATTTGGAGCGCTGATTGCCGTGGCCGTCCAAAAGACAGGCCTGGAACAGATGGCCGAAGAAGGAATCCAGGAAAAAATATCGTGGGTCAGCCATCCCCTGCTTGCGGACGCCAGCGAGCAGATGGAAAAAAAGCAATTCGATCAGGCGTCTGCGAGCTTGCAAAAATTGCTGGCGGAAAAGCCGGATTCGGTCGACGCCTACCGGATGCTTCAACGCATTCATTGGGAAAAAAACGATCTGCCCGCGCAACGTGATGCTCTTGTGAAACTTCTGGCGCTGGAAATCAAGGCGAACGATGCCGAAGGAGCTTTGCAAACATTTCAGGATTTCAGGAACGCCGGAGGAGAAAAATTGCCGGCGCCCACGTGGCTTGAATTTTGCCGTGTGTTGGAAACTCAACCAGATATCTCGCGAGCCGCTGAAGAATACATGGAACTCGCAAAAACATATTCAAATGAGAAGCAGGGATTGCTTGCGCAAATGGCTGCGGGCCGCATTTATCTGAAACGAATGAATCGTCCCGCCGATGCGCTACGCCTGTACGAAGCGGCTCAAGTCTCCGCGATTCCACATGCGGACTGGCAAATGACAATCGATCGCGGCATCGCCGAAGCAAAAAAAGCATTGCAGCCGCAAACCCCCGCTGCCACAACCGTTTCTTAAATTATCGAACGGGAAAATTGCCCCGCTTAATTTTCGGGTTCGGCGCGTCCGTAGGTTTTGATGATTTGTTCCCGGCGAATCGCGGAGTGTTTCATCAGGTTTTGGCGGGCCGTGCTCCAGCCGGAAAATTCCGTCATGGTTTCATCCACGAACCGCCGAAATGTATAGCCCGCCGCATTGAACAAGAGTCGATGCTCATACCAGACGACTAAAATTGTGCCCAGCAGAAAAAGGGAGTGCAGCTGGTGCAGCAAACGCTGAACAATTTCCAGACGCCTGCCGGCCACACGCGCGAGCATGGAGGCCTGAAATTTCAGGTGGCTGGCTTCGTCATCGAGAATTCTGGTGCAGATCACTTTTAAAGTGAGCGAATTGGTAGCCGCGCGCAGCGCTCGGTAATACGGTACGGCAATAAATTCCGCCGTCACCAGCACTGTGAGAGACAATTCCAGGCCTGCGAGCACACGCAACCTGCGGAACACCGTGTCCACCCAATGCTTTTGCACCACCGGAATGGATTGCGATTGCATGAATGCAGCCAGGTAGCGGCTGTGCTGCCGCTCTTCCCTTATGAAAATATCGAGAGCTCCGGCAAAGAGAGGATCGTTTGCTGCGCGTCCGTACTTTTGCCCGCGCTCGAGCAAATGCTGCCCACTGGAATTTTCTCCCAATTGAAATTGCTGAATGGACGGCGTGATCGCGCGGCGTTCTTCGTTTGTGAGCTGTACGGCCGGGTTAGAGGAAACGTGCAATGCGGTCATGCTGCGCAATGAAAAATGAGTGAACCATTTTCGAGATTCGCCACACGGATAAGAGTTTGAATTCGTCATGATGAATGGGAAAGAGCAATTCTCATTCCATGCCTGCCGCGCGAACGGCGGGCTGGTGGTTAAATTTTTTGTGGTGCAAAATAAAGGCTTAGCGTGTTGTCCAAGTAGTTTGGCGAAAAGCGACGTTTGCCGAGAGCCAACCATCCATGGGCCGTTTGACTCGCGTGTGTCTGGACAAACACAGTTGCATCGCGATTGCATGTGAGGGCCCTCGGGCGTAGAGTACCCAAGATAGATTTGAATCGAGTAGGTCTAACTTTGCCGTCGAACCGGCGGCACTCACCGCCTATCGACAGAATGAATTAGTTCCGAGGAGGAGACGATGGCTGTCTATCAAAAAATTAGTCGTTATCTGCTGATTGCGGTCGTGGGAGGCGCGGCTTTTTTCACATTGGGAGCGGCCAGAGCCACGGACCTCAATCCTGCTGCGATCAAGATACAGATGCCCGACCAGATTAAATGGGTTGACGATATGAAACGTGGCGAAAGCTCGGCGATTCTGGCCGGCGACCCGGAAATGCCTGGCATTTATGTAGAGCTGGTAAAATGGCACGCTCATCACATGAGCCGTCCGCATTTCCATCCCAACGACCGGTTCATTACCGTTATTTCGGGGACCTGGTGGGTAGGAACGGGCACGAAGTACGATCCCGATAGCACAGTGCCGATACCCGCCGGCAGTTACGTCCGGCATGTTGGCAAGCAGGTTCATTACGATGGCGCGAAGGACGAGGACGTCGTGTTGGAAATTGTGGGCGAAGGGCCCGGGACGTCTACGCCGGCGGAAGTGAAGTAGAAATTGTCGCAGGACGCCGATGAAAACTCTGACGCGCGAATAATAATTCAGAATGCGCGGCAGAAAGGCCCCGGGTCTGAAGACCCGGGCTACAGCAGATTTGTAGCCCGCCTCTTCAGAGGCGGGGATTTTTTGTGGCGCATCTATTAACCTTTAATTTGCAAGAATATGCCGCGCAAGAGCGGCTTTTAGGATTCAAAAACGATGGCATGGTTTAAGCGGGAAAAAAAGAGAATCGACCAGCCCACGCCGCCCGATGAGCGCCGCGTCAAGACCGAGGGGCTGTGGACCAAGTGCGAAAAATGCCGCGCTACGGTTTGGAAAAAAGATCTGGATGCGAACTGGCGAATCTGCCCGAAGTGCCAGCATCATTTCCGGTTGAACGCGACGCAACGTTTGGAGCTTTTGCTCGATTCGCGCTGGGTGGAGCATGACGCCGCGCTGGCGTCGAATGATCCACTGAAATTTACGGACACGAAACCTTACGCATCGCGCTTGAAAGAGGCGAGGCGCAAACTCGGCAAGGCTGACGCAATCATCACAGCGGAAGGATTGCTGGGCGGCCGCCCGGTCATTTGCTGCTCGATGGAGTTTGCGTTTATCGGCGGATCGATGGGCGCGGTGGTCGGCGAAAAAGCGACTCGCGCCGTGGAAATGGCCATCGCCAAGAAAATGGCGCTGGTAATTGTTTCCTCTTCGGGCGGCGCGCGCATGATGGAAGGCACGATCAGCCTGATGCAACTGGCAAAAGTTTCGGCTGCGCTGGCTCGGTTGGACGAGGCGCGGCTGCCATTTATTTCCGTGCTCTCCGATCCGACCACCGGCGGCGTCACGGCGAGTTACGCGATGCTGGGCGATATCAATATTGCCGAGCCCGGCGCGCTGATCGGGTTTGCCGGACCTCGCGTGATCGAGCAGACCATGCGCCAGAAACTTCCCAAGGGATTTCAAACGTCGGAATTTCTCCTGGAACACGGATTCCTGGATGCCGTGGTCCATCGCAAGGATCTGAAAGCCTACATCTCCTCCGCACTCGATTTTTTCATGGCGTAACCGCATGACCTACGAAGAATCGGTTCAGTATCTGCTAAGCCTGGGGCGGGAACTCGCATCTCCGCGCCAGGCCAGCGTAATGAAGTTTGATCTAAAAAATATCACCGTGGTTTGCGAACGCCTCGGCCAGCCGCAGCGCGCGTTTGAATCCGTGCACGTGGCCGGGACGAATGGGAAAGGCTCGACCTCGGCGATGCTCGATTCGATTATGCGCCAGGTGGGTTTGCGCACGGGCCTGTACACGTCTCCGCACCTGGAGAGGATCAACGAACGCATCCGTGTAAACGGCGAGGAAATTTCCGATCTGGATTTTGCCGCATCGTTCACGCGCGTGCAGGATGCGATCGAGGAATTGCTTGCAGCGGGAAGACTTTCTGCCCATCCCACTTTTTTTGAATGCGTGACGGCGATTGCGTTTGTGCATTTTGCCGCCGCGGGCGTTGAGTTTGCAGTATGCGAGACCGGAATGGGCGGGCGGCTGGATGCGACAAATATCTTGCTGCCTGAAGTGGCGGTGATCACGCAAATTGATTTCGATCACGAAAATTATCTGGGCCATTCCATCGAGGAAATTGCCGGAGAGAAAGCGGGGATCATCAAGCCGGGCGCGCGCGTGGTCAGCGCCGCAGAGCACCTGATTGCTCGCGTGGTGATTCGCCGGCGCTGCGCGGAGCAATCCGCATTTCTCGTGGAAATCGAAAATGCATTTTTCCTAGAAGATGTGACGGCCAGCAACGGCTGCTTTTCATTTACCGCGATCACCTACGATTCCGCCGTGCGCATTCCAATCGCATTGAAGCTGCCCGGACGATTTCAGGTTCGCAATGCCTTAACGGCGCTGGCCACTGCCCGAATGCTGGCCGAGCGCGGAGCGCCAATCACGGACGAGGCTATCTCGCGCGGATTTGCCGCAGCCACGTGGCCAGGCCGCCTGGAAAAAATCAGCGAGCGCCCGGAAATTTATGTGGACGGCACGCACAACCCCGCGGGAGCGCGCGAAATCGTCGCATTCTGGAATCAATTTTTGGCCGGGCGAAATATTATTCTGATTTATGGAGCCATGCGAGATAAGGCGGTCGATGAAATTGCAGGCCTTCTTTTTCCGCGAGCCTCCACGGTGATTCTCACCGCACCGGCGCAGTCGCGCTCGATCTCCGCGCCGTTACTCGGGGAAATGACGGCGCACCACGCGACCCGTGCCGAAGTTGTGCCGGAACCTGCAAAAGCATTGGCCCGCGCGCTCGAACTCGCCTCGCCCGATGACGTTATCTTCATTACAGGCTCACTCTATCTTGTTGGCGAATTGCGACGAGAGTGGATGTCGCGCCAAGGCCGTCAAACCGCCTCATTCTAGTGTTTCTCGACACAGCGACGGTCTAGCGAATAGAATGGGTATTAAATTGGATCGCAGGCAAATTTTTTGCTGATGCACCGCACAATTGTGCTCGGAGGAAACCATTCGAAATCATACCTATTTTCATAAGTCAGGGCGCAGCTCTCAGCTTTCACGCCGCAGCGTCTTGCAAGGCATGGGCTTGGGCGTGGCTAGCGCAGCGCTCTTACCCGCAGCCAGGCTTTACGCGGATGACGTGAGTCCGGTGATGAAGCAACTCAGCGAATATATGAGCGCCGCGCGCTCGCGCGAATTACCCGAAGAGGTGATCGAGAAGACCAAGCAGCATGTACTGGACACGTTCGCCGCGATGGTGTCAGGTTCCGAGCTTGCACCGGGAAAAGTGGCGCTAAATTTTGCGCGCAGCTATGGCGGCGAAAAAGTCGCCACTGTGGTTAGCTCCAATGTGCTGTGCAGCCCGATTGAGGCGGCATTCTCAAACGCCATTCAGGCCCATTCAGATGAGACGGATGATTCGCATACCATTTCGGGCGTGCATCCGGGAGGCGCGACGGTATCCGCGACGCTCGCCGCCGGCGAAAAATTCGGCATCAGCGGCGCTCATTTCTTGCGCGCGATCACACTTGGCTATGATGTGGGCCCGCGCGTAATCCTCGTGTTGGGCGGCCCCGATTATCAGACGGCCAGCCATAATAGCGTGCACAGTATCGGAGCGCTTTTCTCCGCCGCGTCCGGTGCGGGATGCGCCGCAAGCCTGAACGCTCAGCAAATGAGTTGGGTGTTGGATTACGCTGCGCAGCAATCGGCGGGCATCGCCGCGTGGGTGCACGATACCCAACACATCGAGAAGGCCTTTGTTTTCGCCGGCGCGCCTGCTCGCAGCGGCATCACCGCCGCGCTGCTCGTGCAAGGAGGCTTTACGGGCATCGACGACGTTTTTTCGGGCTCGGATAATTTCTTCGAAGCGCATCCGCCCGGAGGCAATCCCGAGGGCCTGATCAACAAACTCGGCGAGCATTACAACATAGTGGAAACCAATATTAAAAAATGGAGCGTCGTGTCACCGATTCAGGCGACGCTCGATGGTCTTGAAAATCTGCGCAAGAAGCGCGCGTTTCAAGCCGATGACGTGCAGCAGGTGATTATCCGCATCGAAACCCGCGAAGCCGGAGTGGTGGACAATCGCATCATGCCGGACGTTTGCCTGCAGCACCTCGTGGGTGTCATGCTGCTCGACAAGACCGTTTCCTTCGCCTCCGCGCACGATAAGGCGCGCATGCAGGATCCTGAAGTGCTGCGCCAGCGCGCCAAGGTGAAACTCATCGCCGATCCGGAACTTTCCAAATTGATGCCAAAACGAGTGACCGTCGTAGATATTGTTTTCAAAGACGGAACGCGGATCAGCGAGCGCATCGAAGCCGTTCGCGGGACATCCGACAATCCAATGACGCACGAGGAAGTCGTGGCCAAGGCCACCGATTTAATGGTTCCGGTCTTCGGCGTGACGCAAACAAAGGGCCTGATCGATAAGGTGTTCAATCTCGAAAAGGTAAAAAATATTACGGAATTGCGGCCGTTCCTTCAGCACGGTTGATTAAAGCTCAAAAAGATTGTCTGAGCGATTTTTTCTGAGGAATGAGCTAAATTGTGCATTAAGAATTGAGCATTCGTTTCTCGGGCTTGGGCATAGAAAATGGCAAAATGAAATTTTGAGTTTGATTCGTGCAGCATTAAAAAATACTTGGA
>DATAPT010000033.1:0-3513 GCA_036265065.1 Candidatus Acidiferrales bacterium
CGCTCCTGAATCTGCAACCGCCGCGCGAACATATTCAAGCCGCGGAATTTTCGACAGCCCCACAACTTTTTTGTCGGGGATATAGGCCACGTGGCACTTCCCGAAAAACGGCAGCAGGTGATGCTCGCACAAACTGTAAAACTCAATGTCCTTTACCAGAACCATCTGGTCGTAGCACACCGTAAACATCGCGCCGTTCAATAATTTTTCCGGATCCTGCTGGTAGCCGCTGGTCAGAAACCGGAAGGCTTTCTCAAATCGTTCGGGCGTGCGCCGCAAGCCATCGCGATTCGGATCCTCCCCGATGCCCTTTATGATTTTCCGCACAGAATCCGCGATGGACTCTTTCGCCTCCGCGCCGCCGGCATCGTTCAGCATCAATTCTTCCACTTGCTTACGATCGTCGCTCATGGGCCACCCCTGTTTACTCTCCCGCGTATTCAAAGCTATTCAATCCCGTTTCCTCGACTCGTACCCGCTCCAGCTTCGCCCGCGAAAAGCGGCGCAGGCGATTAAAAATTTCGATGCAGATATTTTCCGTTGTCGGAATGTTTTTCTGAAATTCCACGATCTCTTCGTTCAGATACTTGTGATCGAACGGTTCGAGAATTTCCTTTTCCACGAACGCATCCAGGTCCGTCAAATTCGCAATCATCCCGGTCGCTGGATCGACCGGCCCGGAAACGGCCACTTCCACGACGTAATTATGCCCGTGCCCGTAAGGGTTGTTGCACTTGCCGTAAACGCGGCGATTCTCTTCTTCCCCAAGTTGAGCGCTGTGCAACCGGTGCGACGCGCAAAATTTGTATCGCCGCCACAGATGCAGCTTCATCGCGCATTCCCCGCGATTGCGGGCGCGCCCGAATGCGCGCCATCGCTTTCTCCGTAACAATCGACAAATAGGTCCGGTGTCTCGTACAACCGCACGCGATACAGCTGCCCGCTCGTAATCTTGGATTCCAGCAGTTGCCAGATCACCGTGGCGATGTTTTCGCAAGTCGGAATCTGCCCCGCCAATTCCGGCACTTCATAATTCAAAAACCGGTGATCCATCCTGTCGGAAACTTCGCGCTGCAAAATTTCTTTCAATTCTTTCAGGTCCAGCACCATGCCCGTCGCTGGATTCGGCTCGCCCGCCACCGTGACTTCCAACACATAATTGTGCCCATGCCCGTGCGGATTATTGCATTTCCCAAAGACGCGCCGGTTCTCCTCGGCAGAAAATGCCGGGTTGTGATATAGATGCGACGCCGAAAATTCAAGCTTGCGTGTGAGATAGACCATAAAAAAATTTGAGATTGTAATCTTAAATCCGGACGAAAAATCGGAGACCGTTTTTCACGAATTACAAATCACGAGTCACGAATCACGGTTTACAGAATACTCGCGCCCCTTCCAACCCACGCTGCCCCGCCCATAACGCCATTCCGAGTTCAACAGAACCATCGAATACAGCGCGACTCCGGGCAAGTAGTATAGTGCAAGCCCACCTGGAAAACGATTTCGCCGCAATTCCGCGGCATATGCCGCATGCCGCCCTGCCAAAAGCACAACCCCCAACACGCCCCAAATTAGATGCACTAACCCTAAAGGAAGTAGCAGCAATGGTATCCACGGAATCATCCTGAAAAGCTCCCGCCCCACGGATCGGGAAGTCCCTCCCATCAGCGGATACAAATTCTTCGTCCAGCCTTCCCACATGGAACGAAATGTTCTGTACATTCGCACACGAATGATTCCACTTCCTGAAGCAAAGTGCAGCCGCACTCCGGCATTTTTCGCGAGCTGCGCCAGCGCTACATCTTCGAGCACTTCCGTGGCCACTGCTGCGTGCCCGCCGATGCGCGAATAATCCTCGCGGCGGATCAGCAAATATTGCCCACTGGCTGCGGCCGCTGGTGATTCAGGATGGTTCACTTCCTCGTAGCGAAATCTATGGCTCAACCGCAAATATACAAAAGGGATTAAAGCTTTCTCCCACCAGAACCGCGTCTCCTGTTCTGGCGAATACGAAACCAGCCCTGCTCCAAACTGCGCCGCATCAGCCAACGCTTTTGCCATGGAACCCGGCAAATGAACGCCATCCGCGTCTGTAAACAAAAGCCACTCGCCTTTGGCCTGCGCAGCGCCGAGCGACACCGCATAGTTTTTTCCTACCCACCCAGCCGGCAATTCCTTCGTTTCCAGGACGTGCAGATCCGCGAATCGTGCAGATAGCTGCCGGAGCACGGCCGCGGTCCCATCTGTCGACTGATCGTTGATGACAATGATTTCCCCAATTTCCGGCTGCGACGCGAGCGATTCAATGGCGGCAGCAATTGTCGCCTCTTCGTTGCGCGCGGGCACAATGGCCGAAACCCTGGAATTGGAATTCATTCTTTGATCGTTCACTATCGAATATCGGATAAATATGTTTTGTGGGTCGTGGCTTCAGCCACGACATCAAAACAGGAAGAAAACCCGGGCTTTAGCCCCAGTCGGACAATCGCGCCCGATGTACCGATCACTTATAAGATAATTTCTACGCGCGGTAAATCGGTTCGCACGAAACGCGCTGATGAATGTATTATAGAAGCGCTGGAGAACAAACATTGAAACATAAAATTCTAGGCCCTCTCGCCTTGATTCTGGCAGCGGCAGCGCTTGTCGCCTTCGCCGTGCCGTCTTATCGAGAGGGCGAGGCAAGCGGCGCGGGCAGCAAAGTGAAGGATTTTGATATGCAGATCACAGGCGCGTCGCACCTGTCGGACCTGCGCGGAAAAGTGGTTGTGCTGAATTTTTGGGCCTCCTGGTGCCCTCCCTGCCTGGAAGAAACCCAATCGCTCAATACCCTGCAGCAGGCCATCACATCGAAGGGCGGTGTCGTTCTCGGCATCAGCGTCGATGAAGATAAAAACGCGTACGAGAAATTCCTCGTTGATAATCACGTGGTGTTCCCCACTTACCGAGACGCCAGCAAGGAAACTGCCGCTGATTACGGCACCTCCATGTTTCCGGAAACCTATCTGATTGACCGCAAAGGCCGCCTGGCACGTAAAATCGTTGGCCCTCAGGACTGGCAATCTCCTGAAGTCATGCAATCTATCAATATTCTGCTAAATCAAAACTAATTAAATGTTTGAAGGGTATTCAGAAGCACAGCCTTCAGCCTGTGGGGTTTGCATTATTGTAGCCAGCCTCTCCAGAGGCGGGGGTCTAGTCGTGTCATCTAAATCCCCGCCTCTGAAGAGGCGGGCTACAGCAAAGCACGAAACGCTACAGGCTGAAGCCCGTGCTACTTAAAATATATTCTGTGCTTGAAAATAATTTCGAGATGTGTGTTTCAGCGATGCGCAGGCAAATATTTTACCAGCGTGACTCTTGCAATTCCGTCATCCGTGTTGCAGTGTACACTGTCCACACGCGCCAGCAATTCCTGCCCCTTCAAACTTTCCGCGCCCTTGGACTTTGCACCCAGCGCAGCCCCGCTTCCAGACTCAGAGGCAGGCAGCCCTTTTCCCCGATAATGGATAG
>DATAPT010000034.1:0-3273 GCA_036265065.1 Candidatus Acidiferrales bacterium
GTAACCAACGATCGTCAGGACCTGCTTCCGAATACGACGGTCGATGTTCGGATTCAAGTCAGCGAGCGGCCATCTGTTCTCGTGATCCCCCGGGGTGCGGTTTCGATTGATGGCGAAAAGCGATATGTTTTTCGAGTAGAGGAAAAACGGCTTCGTCGCGTACAGATCACAGTGGGGATCTCGAATCCCACCAAGATCGAGGTGCTTTCCGGACTGAATGAAGGCGATGTGGTGGCTCTGCCGGGAAACGCCGCGCTGAAACAAAATTTGAAAGTGATCCCGGTGACCGCGGAATGATTCGGCGTTTTTTAATCGCGGCATCTTTACTCTTTGTTGTCTGCGGATGGAATGTTGCTGCGACTTTAGCCGGACAATCTTCCAATGCGGACGCGCAACACGACTACAACGCGGGGCGATATAACCGTGCCGTGGACGCGCTGAACGCAGCGATCGCCAAATCTCCGGATGATGCTTCACTGCCTTTCTTGCAGGGGGAATGTTACTACCAGCTGCGTGATTACTCGCGCGCCATGGCCAGCCTCGAGCGGGCCGCCCAGCTATCACCCAAAAATTCCGAAATTCATGACTGGCTCGGCAAATCCTATGGCCGCAAGGCTGAAGAAACCGTTTTTCTGAATGCGATGTCCTGGGCGCGCAAAGCGCATCATGAGTTTGAAATCGCCGTCGAACTGGATGCGATGAATTTCGAGGCGCAACGCGATTTAATCCGCTACGAAATGAATGCTCCTTCCGTCGTTTCCGGCGGCGACGATAAAGCGATGAGTCACATTGACGCCCTCGAAAAGGTCGATCCCATTCAAGGCGAGCTTGCGCGTGGCGAGTTTTTTGAAACCAAGAAACGATTTCCGGAAGCCGATGCGGTATTTGCCAAAATCATGGAATCGAACAGTACGAGGGCCGGAGTTTATTTTGAAGCCAGCGATTATTATCGTGATCGCCAGGATGTGGCAAAAATGGAAGAGGCCATAAACAAAGCGATTGGCGTAGACCCTGACGATCGGCGCTTGAAGTTTTACAAGGGTGTTCTGCTTATCATGCAGGGGAAAAACCCGGCCGAAGCCGAAATGGATTTAAAATCTTATTTGTCGACGGTTCCGGATAATTCCGATGTTCCGCCTCACGCTCTGGCGCGGGAATGGTTGGGCAAGCTATATGAATCTCAAAAGCGATATTCCGAATCGGCGGAAGAGTATAAGAAGTCGCTGAGCCTGGACCCGCACAATAAAATTGTGGAAGAAGAATATAAAAAAGTGCAAAGAAAATAATCGAAGCCTGGATCGCCCTAAACGCTCCGGAATAAGCCGGGAAGAATCTGCAACCTTTGAATTGATATTGCCGCGAGAATCCTCATGATGCTACGCAATGAGACCTGGATGGTCGCGCTGGATGCCCTGTGGGCCAATAAAATCCGCGCATTTTTGACCACGCTGGGTGTGATCATTGGCAGCGCCTGTATTGTCCTGGTTGTTACCGTGGCGCTGAGCGGCCGCCGCTATGTCCTGCAGCAGATCGAAGGCGTCGGATCGAATCTGGTGTATGCGGTGCTCGAAATCGATCCCAACCAACCCATCATGTTGCAGGATGAACTGTCCATTGATGACATGAATGCGACGAAAACCAGCATCCCCGGAGTGGTTGCCGTGGCAGGGACACGGGACACGCCGGAAACCGTGAACATTGGATCCGTCGAACGAAATGTGAATCTGGTCGGCGTCACGGAAGGCTTTCAGCAAATTCGGAATCTGCTGATTTTGCAAGGGCGATTCCTGGATGCCGAGGATGTTTCTTCGCGAAGCCGCGTCTGCCTGATTTCCACGCAGCTGGCGAAATTCGCATTCCCGGATGTCGACGCCATCGGTAAGAATTTGCGCGTCGGCGAACTCAATTTTATTGTCATTGGAGTTTTTCGTGAACGCGTGGAAACCTTCGGCCAGTCTGAAATCAAAGACTTCACTGTGCTCATTCCTTTCCCGCTGATGAAAAATTACCTGGGAGATTCCTCCCTCTCCGTGCTTTATGTCCAAGCGCTGACTCCCGAAGACGTCATCCCCGTGACCAATCGACTGGAAGCATTGCTCGCCAGCCGGCATCCCACGCGCTCGCGCTATTCGGTTCGGAATTTCAGCTCCATTCTGGACGCCGCCCGCAAGATAGCTTTGGCCTTGACTGTCGTTTTGCTTCTAATCGGATTCATCGCGCTGCTGGTCAGCGGAATTGGAATCATGAACATCATGCTGGTGACCGTTCAGGAACGCACACGGGAGATTGGAATCCGGAAAGCGATTGGAGCGCGGCATATTGAGATCCTGTATCAATTTTTAGTTGAGGCATTCTTGATCAGTGGATTCGGCTCTGTTTTGGGTATTCTGATCGCCGTTGCCATTCCAGTGATTGTGAAGCCTTGGCTTCCGGCCAACATCAGCGTCGCTGTGCCGTGGGAGTCGGTCATCCTGGCTTTCGTTGTGTCGTGTTCGGTTGGGATATTTTTCGGATATTTGCCCGCGGAACGCGCGTCGAAATTACAGCCTACCGAATCGCTGCGGTATGAGTAGCTCGCCTCTTCAGAGGCGAGGGTTCTGGTAGTTGGTGGAAGTCGTCGACTTGTTCGCCCTAAACCCCCGCCTCTGAAGAGGCGGGCTACAGCAGATCGGCAGTGGATCAAGAGAATTTAGATAAGTTCCGGGGCGTCAAAATATCTCTGCATAGGGTCACTGGAAAGTAGGTGCGCGAAGATGGGAAGCCGCAAAATGTGCATGGGGTTCGTTGGGCGACCTTGGCTTGCCGCAGGATACGCAGCCGCATTGGCGATTTTTATCCTGGCGTCGGCCGGGAGAAGCAGCGCACAAGACACGGAACTGTCCCGCAAGCTGACTTTGAAAGAGGCCGTCACCCTTGCTGTGGCCAATAGCCGCGATCTGGCTCTCGCGCGTTTGCAATACGGCGTCATGCAGCGTCAGATCGGCGTAACGCGCTCGGTTTTTCTTCCCAACCTTTATACGGGAACGGGCGTGGCTTATACCAACGGCTTTCCATTGCTGGAGGGCGGCGGAGCGCCTGCTATTTTTAATCTTTCGTATAACCAGCAAATTTTCAATCCACCTTTGAAGGGCGAGCAGCATGCGGCCGAGCAGCGAGCCGAAGAACAGCGACTGTCGATCGACGATGTGCGCGACGCGGTGATGTCGCGCGCGGCGCTGGACTATCTGGAACTCGCGAAAGTTCGCCACGCGCTGGAATTGATGCAAGGCGAGC
>DATAPT010000035.1:0-2212 GCA_036265065.1 Candidatus Acidiferrales bacterium
GTCCAAAGAACCCAGGGCACGATGGCAAATGGCATAAAATAAAAGTCAAGCTACTGCCGCCTAAAGGACTGCCACCGCTCCATGTATATGCCAGAACTGGGTACTACGCTTCTTCGCAGTAAATCTCTACTCAGCAGAGTAGCTGCTGGACTATTTCTATTGGGGATTGCAACCGCGCAGACTACTCCTGCGCCTCAAGGAACACCGCCACCGGCGGGCGGCTCTGCTGCGCCCAGCGCCCAGACAGCGCAGCCGATGCCTTCAGCACCCCCGGCAGGTCAGGCTGCTACCCCAAATCAAGGGTCCGGACAAGCGGCGCCCCCGTCTTCTGGGCAGACCGGCCAAGGCCAGGATCAAGGCCAAGCGCCGGCTGGTAATGACAATGGCGGCTTCGTTTTCCGGGCTGAGGCCCGCGAAGTCACACTGCACGCGACCGTAGTAGATGACAAGAACCACCTGGTGAACAACCTCGACAAAGGCGATTTCACGGTTTTCGAGAACAATCAGCCGCAAAAAATAACGCACTTCCATCAGGAAGATTTTCCGGTTGCCATAGGTATCGTCATCGATAATTCCGGCTCCATGCGGGAGAAGCGCGATGCCGTCAACAAAGCGGCAATCAATTTGGTGAAAGCTAGCAATCCGCAGGACCAGGTGTTTGTGGTGAATTTCAACGACGAGTATTACCTCGACCAGGAGTTCACCTCAGACATCAGCAAACTTCAGGCGGCGCTGGAACATGTAGAAGCACGCGGCGGCACGGCACTTTATGACGCAATTGTCGCTTCCGCCGATTACCTGACCCATTCGCCGTTGCAGCGCAAAGCCATATTCGTGGTCACAGATGGCGAAGATGATGCCAGCCAGGAGAGCCTGGAGCAAGCTGTGCACAAGCTGCAACAGGAAAATGGTCCGGTGGTTTACGCCATCGGCTTGCTGGGTGAAGAGAAGTCGCGGCGGGCGAAACGCGCCCTTGAGTTAATTTCCGAACGGACTGGAGGTATTTCTTTCTTTCCTCCAACCCTGGACCAGGTGGATGAGATCAGCCGCTCCGTCGCTCACGATATTCGCAATCAGTACACCATCAGTTATGCTCCGAGCACTCCCAAGACCGTGCAAGGCTATCGGACCATCCACGTCGACGCCCATGCCAAAGCTTACAAAAAGCTCACCGTCAGGACGCGCACCGGCTACTATCCTGGACAAGAGCAGCAGGGAGCCGGCGGAAGCTATTGAGTCATTCAGGATTCCCTCTAGGCGCGGTTTTCTTTTTGAATCACCGAGGATTTAATTCCTCTAAGATTCAATTCGTACAATTGACGCTTTCTGCCTGCTTCCGTACCCTGTAGTGTGCCGATTCTTTCCAACCCCTGTCTTCGCGTCGCCGACGATATCACTGAACTTGTTGGTCAAACACCGATGCTTCGCCTCAAACGCGTCGTGCCCTCAAACGCAGGCGAGGTCTTCGCAAAACTTGAATATTTAAACCCTGGCGGAAGTGTGAAAGACCGGGCCGCCATCGGAATTATCCGCCGCGCGGAAAGGGAAGGCCGTCTTAAGCCTGGCGACACCATCGTCGAGGCGACAGCCGGAAACACTGGAATTGGCTTAGCTCTGATTGGAGTCAACAGGGGCTACAAAGTTGCGCTGTTTGTGCCCGAGCGCTTTTCGGAAGAAAAAGTGAAAATCATGCAGGCACTGGGCGCGTCGGTGACTCGCACGCCGGACGAAGAAGGTATGCAAGGAGCCATCGAGCAGGCACAGAGATTCACCAAGGCGCACAACGCGTTCATGGCCGGCCAATTCGAAAATCCGGCGAATCCCGATTATCACTACGAAACCACCGCCGAGGAAATTTTCGAGCAGATGGAAGGCCGGCTCGATGCAATCGTGATCGGCTCCGGCACTGCGGGAACGTTTAGCGGGGTAGCCCGGTTCATGAAACGAAAATTGCCAAAGGTTTATGCGGCTGCCGTCGAAACGCAGGGGTCCGTGCTCGGAGGCGGAGCCCCCGGCAAACATAAAGTGGAAGGCATCGGCGCCAGTTTTATCCCGAAAAATTTCGATCGCTCGGTATGTGACGAGATTCTGATGGTCAGTGACAAAAACGCATTCAATACTGTGAACGCGCTGGCAGCGAAAGAGGGCGTGCTGTCCGGATCGAGTGGCGGTGCGAATGTCTTCGCTGCGTTGCAAGTCGCGCAAAAACTCG
>DATAPT010000036.1:0-8121 GCA_036265065.1 Candidatus Acidiferrales bacterium
CAGCTTCCCATTCAAGCATCTCATTCCAAAAGATTTACGAATATTAATTACTGATTGCTGTTTTGGCTTTTCGCGTGCTCATTTAAGGGCTTCCAGTCCCTGGGGGGGATGCCATGAGCATGACGTGTAAAGCCACGATCCGTTTAATCTGCGAATATTTGGAAGGCCGTCTGGCCCCCGAAGTGGGCAGTGAAGTCCAACGCCATTTGAGCTATTGCCGTAATTGCCGCACGGTTTTCGATGCGGCTGCTCTCACCTTGGAAGTTTATTTCGATCGCGAAGTAGAGCCTGTTTCCGATGCTCGCTCCCGCGTTGCCTGATAGCGCACGCGCTAAAGCAATCCCCGCCCTGCGTTTGTATAAATTCCAATGTTTGTGTCTCATGCCGTAAATCTTGCAGAATCAATCTCTTATAAGTGAAATACACTGTTTTCCAAGTAAAACTTACACGATGAACTGGAGGATTATTTCATTCCCTCTTCGTTCTCACAATTAATGTAACTGTCGTATTTTCATTGCTATGCGTGGTTAACCATTGCCGAAATTAGCCTTTGGTTCACTACATGCACTTCCCCAAGTGCGAGGGAAATCGCAAAGGAGATCATGGAAATGTTAGAACAAGAGAATGGGCAGATGACAGAAGGTTCGCCGCGCTGGATGGGAATAGCCGTGGTTGGCCTGGCGATTCTCTCAGTAGTAGGCGTGGGCATGGCATGGAATGCAGGTGGCCACGCGCACGAAGCGGAGCAGGCCATCGCCGCTCAGAGCAAGACTTTTCAGGCTGCCGAAGATGGATTCAGCCAACGCATGGCGCAAGCGGAACACACAAATGCCGAATTGCAGTCCGAAGTTAATCTGGTCGGCGACAAGCTGAAACTAACGGAAGAACAGTTGTCCACGGCTCGCAGCCAAGTGAAGCAGAGCCGCGCCGATTACACCAAGAAACTGAATGATGTGCAAACGACGCTCGCAACTAAGGCGAGCACCGATGATGTAAAGGCTCTCGGGACCGATGTGACTGGCGTAAAATCCGATCTCGACGCAACCAAGGGAAACATACAACAGCTTCGCGGCGAGCACGGAGAATTGATCGCGCGCAACCACGAAGAACTTGAACAGCTGAAGCGCATGGGCGAACGCGATTACTACGAATTTACTTTGACTGCCAAGGGACAGAAGGAACACGTTGGCCAGACACAGATTGAATTCCGCGGCGCCAGCGCCAAGAAGCACCAGTTCACGATCGCGATGTATGTCGATGACATGCGTCTCGAAAAGAAGAACAAGGCCGTTAACGAACCCATCTACTTCTACGCCGGCGGATCGCGCCAGCCGATGGAATTGGTGGTCAACCAGGTAAGCGACAAGAAAATTTCCGGCTACCTGAGTGCACCGAAAGCAATCGCAGCCTCCGCAAAAGTGAACTGAAAACTAACCCGTTTCATGACTTATGCAGGTTGTGAATAGAAAGGGCCGCTTCGGCGGCCCTTTTTATTTTTTTGAGTAGCACAGGCTTCACAGGCTGCGGAAAAAAGGCCTTGTTCTGTCATTCTGAGCGAAGCGAAGAATCTCTCTTCGATTTAAATATAGGAAAAGAAACAAGGAGAGATTCTTCGCTTCGCTCAGAATGACAGAGTATTGAGTTTATCCGCAGCCTGTGAAGCCTGTGGATTTTTGCCCTTGCAGGAATTAAACCCCGCAGGCTGAAGCCTGTGATACTTAGAACCAATTCACACTAGGGGTTTCAGGCGCTGCAATTCCGAATTGTCCGGGAACACGCGCAGGCCGAACTTTACGGCTTTGGCAGCGGCCGCGGAATCGCCTAAGTTCTTATCAGCTTTGAACAACAGCGGATAGACTTCGGAGCTTTCATCGGGGAAAAATCGCATTACGAATTCCAGATGCTTTCTAGCTTCCGCCCATTTGTTTTGTTGGGCCAGCAATTTGCCGAGGGACATGTGCGCCTGATAGCTGTATGGATCTAATGCAAGGCAATCCAGGCTGGCGCTGTAGGCCTCGTCCCATTTGTTTTCGTGCAGCAAAATTTCGGCGAGCTGTGCGTGCGCCTCGGAGTTGGGATGCGGGTCCGCACGCATGATGCGGCGTTGCATGTCCTCAGCCTCGCGCCAGCGCGAAAAATCAATTTCCAGTTTTGCGAGCGAAGCAAGCGCCCGCAGATTTTGTGGATCGCGCGCGAGAATTTCTTCCAATTGCTGCCGCGCTTTTTGATTGTTGCCGAAGCGGCGATTCGATTCTGCCACTCCCCACGCCGCTTCGAGCGAGCCTGGGTCAATTGCCAGCGCCGCGTCGAAGGCGTGAAACGAGGTCAGGAAATTTGCCTCGGTCAGTGCGGCACGCCCACGAATGATTTGAATCGCGACGCTGGCCGGGCGATTGTCGAGCGCGTGCAAAAAGCGCTCGGCGCCCTCGCCATCCTCCTGATTGACGGAAGTTTCGGCCGCAGCGGCGAGAGATGCATCGCGGGATTCCTGCGGAAAATCTTCAGGCAAAGGATTGTTTTGTTGCAGCAGAATTGCGTCGCGGTTTTTATCCTCAAGTCCATGGACGAGTAACGATCGCGGCGCGTGGTATTCGAGCAGCGTCTGATCGTCCGTGTTGATTTGCGCGCCAGCGCTGAACTTACGCAGGCCCGCATCGTCAAGCATGTAGAAGCCAAACAGTCCAGCGGGCTCTTGCATTCCGAGTTGCACGAAATCGTCGTGCAGGTGCGGCGATTCGTACAAGGACTGCGCGCGCCCGAGAATTTCCGCGGACGGAGGGCTGGGCGCCATCAGGATCAGGTCCGGCGCGTCACCATGCCACAGTGTTGCTCCATGAAATTCAGAGAGGAAAGTTGCAAACAGCATGCGCAAATCTTCCGGAAACAGCGAATAGGCCTGCATCCATTGCACGAAGACGCCGTCGGGAGAGAGCCTGCCATGGACGGCTGCATAAAATTCGCGTGTAAAAAGTGTGGCGACGCCGGCAATCCACGGGTTGGAAGGCTCGGAAATAATCAGATCGTATTTTTCGCGCGTGGTGAAAAGAAAATTGCGCGCGTCGTCAAAGGTAACGTGCACGCGCGAATCGAGCAGCACATTACGATTTAATTGCGCGAGCAGAGGCGCAGCGCCCACGACCGCCGGCTCGATTTCCACGATGTCGAGGCGTTCGATTCCCGGATAGCCGACCAGCGCGGACGCCGTCATGCCGCTGCCAAAGCCAATCAGGAGCACGCGTCGCGGAGCATGCGCGAGCGCGGCGAGATGCCCGAGCAGGAGCTGCGTGGTTGCATCGTGATTGGACGCGTCCACTTTTCCGTTGGTGCGGAGTGCGACGTAGTCTCCGGTTCGCGCGACGGAAATGTTGGCGTTCAGGCCGTCGCGAAAATAAACGATGTCCAAGGCGTGCGCGTTTTCCCGGAGCGTGAGCGGGCGATCGTACAGATTCCAGTACATCAGCGTGTTGAACGAAGCGACCGCGGGATCGTAAAAATAATTCGAGAAGCCGACAAAAATTGCGGTGACCATTAACAAAATATTTCCTGCAAGCGCCGGAATCTTCCAAGTTGACAATCGCCACGCGGATTTCCATGAAAGTGCGGCGGCAAGAATCAGGTTCAGGATTGCCGTTACTGCAAGCAGGTGAAAACTTCCGAGTCGGGGCATCAGCCAGAAGCCTGCGGCGATCGCGCCAACAATTGCGCCCAGCGTATTCCACGCGTAGGCTCGGCCTATCACGGCTCCGGCGTTGCTCTGCCCTTGGGATTTTGGTCTGGCAATTAGTAGAACCACAGCCGGAAAATTGAAACCAAAAACTATGGCTGTGGGCAGCATGGCCAGCGCGCTGGCGGCGAATTGCGCAAGCACGAGACCGCGAAACGATTCGTGCGTCGCGCGCAAAATTGGCGGAAGGACTTCGATGAGGTGAGTGAAGAACACGAGAAACACGAGGGCGGCAAGAGCGGTGAGCGTTTGCGTGATGGCAAAAGTCATTGCATCGGGCTGGTGGCGGCGATTCCATTTTTCAAACAGCGCGCTTCCCAAAACGATTCCGGTGAGAAAAGTTCCCAGCATCAGCGTGAATGCATACGTCGAGCTGCCGAGTTGCGTCGAAAGCAGGCGTGTCCAGCCGATTTCATAAGACATGGCCGTTGCGCCCACAAGCGCGAAACCGGCCAGCAGGAATTTCGCGGGAGTGGCGGAAACGAAGGAATCATTTTTTTCAGGAATGGGAGATTGCAGAGAAGGCGATGCGCCCTTTTCTTTGCGGCTGAGGAGAAATGCCAACGCTCCGGCGATGAAATTTAAAGTGACGGCGATCGCCAGGGTTCGTCGCAAACCGAGCGATGGCAAAAATAAAAATCCCGCCGCGAAAGTTCCAGCGACCGCCCCGGCCGTATTGATCCAGTACAGGCGCGAAAGGCGCGCCCCCAGCTGCGCGGAAGTTTGCGTAACTCCGCGCACCAGAACCGGAAGCGTGCCGCCCATCAAAAATGTCGGGAGGAATAAAACCAGCGCCGATCCAGCAAAGCGCAGCGCGAGCAAAATACTCGCGTGGCCAGCCGCGTAGGGATACGCGGCCACATACATGGCGCGAACCCCGGCGAGGCCGGCCAATGAAATCGCCGCGGTTGCGGCAACTCCAAATTCCAGCCATGCATATAAAACAATGGGCCGGTCCCAACGCTCGCCGTGCCGGCCGATCCACGCGCTGCCCGAAGCCAGGCCGGCCATGAACACGGCAAGAACCGTGGCGACGGCATATGCCGTGTGGCCGAAAATCAGGCCGAGCGCCTTGCTCCAAACCACCTGATCGATTAATCCAGCCGCGCCGGATAGAAAAAAGCAGACGAGCGTGACGGGAAATAAATTTTGGCGCGAAGAGGGTTCTGGCATACCGGGTCGCATGGTAGTCTGGCGTCTTTCCGCCGTCAATTCCACCCAATGTATACTGGTAGAGCGGCATAAAATCTGAATGCGTGGAACGGCGGGAAAATTTGTCAGGAAAGAGCGATGATTTGCCGGAGGACGAGATGAAACTGAAAGAACTCTTATTGCGGCCCGCGCTTGCCGCCTTAATGATTTCGCCCGTCGCAATGGCGCAGAGCTCCGACCGGCAACCGCCCGTGGCGAAAAAAGTCCCGCACGTAACCGAAGTGAATGGCGTAACCCTGAAAGACAATTATTTCTGGCTGCGCAACAGAAAAGATCCCGAGGTGATGAAGTATCTGCAATTGGAAAATACCTACACGCAGGAAGCGATGAGGCCCACCAAGGATTTGCAGGAATCCTTGTATAAGGAAATGCTAAGCCACATGAAGCAAACCGATCTGAGCGTGCCGGCGCGGCAAGGCCAATATTATTATTATTCGCGCACCGAAGAGGGGAAGCAATATCCGTACCTGTGCCGCAAAAAAAGGCAGTCTCGATGCGCCCGAAGAAATCTTGCTGGATTTAAATAAGCTCGCGGAAGGGCACAGCTTTCTCAGCCTCGGAGAATTAAGCGTGAGCGACGACGGCAACCTGCTGGCCTACTCGCTTGACACCACAGGCTATCGGCAATACACGCTCTTCGTAAAAGATCTTCGCAACGGAACAACTTTGCCCGAACATATCGAGCGCGCAGGATCGGTGGTGTGGGCGAGCGACAACAAGACAATTTTCTATACGACGGAAGATGCGATATCGAAGCGCTCCGACAAATTTTGGAGACACACCGCGGGCGCCGCGAACAGCGAGCTGGTTTTCAATGAGAAAGATGAGCTTTTCGATCTGGGCGTCGAGCGTTCGCTCGACAAAAAGATGATTTTTCTCGAGTCGGAAGCCAAAACTTCGCGCGAATATCGATTTCTGGCCGCTGATAATCCTGCCGGCAAATTTAAAATTGTAGTGCCAAGAGAAGCCGGCCACGAGTACGACGTCAATCATTACGAAGGCAAGTTCTATATCACCACGAATAAGAACGCCCAGAATTTCCGCATCGTTACAGCGCCCATCAGCGATCCTTCGGAAAAAAACTGGAAATCGTTTATCGACCATAACCCCAACATAAAGATCGAGGGCCTGGAAACATTTGCGGGCTACCTCGTGGTTTCCGAACGCGAAGGCGGCCTGAATTATCTGCGCGTGATCGACATGAAAACGAAGCAGGTCCATCGCATTGCCATGGACGAGCCGGATTACGATCTTTCGATCGGCGACAACCGTGAATACGATTCTCCAGTCGTGCGTTTCAACTACCAGTCGATGGTCACGCCGCTTTCCATTTACGATTACGACATGAAAACGCACGAACGAAAATTCCTGAAGCGGCAGGAAGTGCCGGGCGGCTACGACGCGAGCAAGTATGAAGCCAAGCGAATCTGGGCCGTGGCGCGCGACGGCGTGAAGGTTCCGATTTCCGTCGTCTACAAAAAGGGAGTTCCGATGGACGGGTCGGCGCCCATGCTTCTGTATGCATACGGCTCCTATGGCATTTCGATGGCCCCGACATTTTCGTCGAACCGCCTGTCATTGCTGGATCGCGGAGTAATCTACGCGGTGGCCTACATTCGCGGCGGCGGCGAGCTGGGCGAAGAGTGGCGAGATGAAGGGCGCATGATGTCCAAGATGAACACTTTTCATGACTTCATCGATTGCGCCGAATATCTGATCGCAAATAAATATACTTCTTCGAGCCGCCTGGTAATCCAGGGACGCAGCGCCGGCGGCATGCTGATGGGCGCGGTGACCAACATGCGACCGGATCTGTTCAAAGCCGTAATCGCGCAAGTGCCGTTCGTGGATGTAATCAACACGATGCTGGACGCTTCCCTGCCGCTTACAACGAGCGAATATATTGAATGGGGCAATCCGCACGAAAAACCCGCATTTGATTACATGATTCAATACTCGCCTTACGATAACGTCGCGCCAAAAAACTATCCCGCCATGCTCGTGGAAGTCTCGCTGAACGATAGCCAGGTCCCGTACTGGGAGGGAACCAAACTCGTGGCGAAGTTGCGCGCCACCAAAACGGATAAAAATCAAATCCTGCTGAAAGCCAACCTCGGCGCAGGCCACGGCGGTTCATCCGGGCGCTACGATGCATTGCACGAAGCGGCTTTCGACTTCTCCTACGCCCTGTGGCAAATGGGAATTGAAAATTAAATTTTTATAAAAGGCTTCTGTCTGCTGTAGCCCGTCCCTTCAGAGGCGGGGGATTTAAATTCCCGGCGGCAGGGTCGACGTGTGAAATCTAAACCCCCGCCTCTGAAGAGGCGGGCTACAGCAGACCGGAATCTCACAGCGATAGCCTCCATGTTTCCCTACTGTAAAATTAAGCTCCTTCTACATTTTGCATGGCATTTCCGCTTCCCATGCGAGGAGATAGCCTCAGGGATGTTGTCTGAGTCAGAAAGATCACCGGAGGGAAGCAATGGACAATCCATACGATCAGGGGAATATGGGCGGAGAATCCGGGGGCACTGGAACCGCTGCGCGAATGAAGCAGACGGTGCAGGATACGGCCAGCCAGGCCGCCGGAAAGATTTCTGAGCTGGGACAGAAGGCGGTAAATCAAATCGATTCGACACGCGAGCCGATTGCCAACACGCTGGATAAATCCGCTTCTACTTTGCACGAAACGGGTGACAGCGCGGCTCGGGCAGCACACGCTACGGCGGATAAGCTGCAATCGACGGCCAGATATGTGCGGCAGAATGATTTGCAAGCCATGTTGGGCGACATCCAGGACCTGGCCACGCAGCACCCCGGGGCGTGCCTGGCGGCAGCAGTGGGCATCGGTTTCCTTCTGGGTCGGATGTTTCGCAGCACGGACTGAAGTTTTTTTGACCTGGAGCGACCATGCCCCCACACGACGAACGCACTTTTCCCGAAGTATTGCAGGGAGCCATTGGCAATCTTCAGGAAATTATCCGCTCTGAATTTCAGTTGGCCAAGGCTGAAATTGGTGCGGCCATTCAAAAAACAAGCGGCCCAGCCACCATGGTTGGCGTGGGAATCGGCATCTCCTTGTACGCAGTTGGTTTTATTCTGCTCGCGATTGTCTACAAACTGAGCACCCTCATGGAATTGTGGATGGCAGCGCTTCTCGTGGGCGGGACACTCGCCTTGATTGC
>DATAPT010000037.1:0-1653 GCA_036265065.1 Candidatus Acidiferrales bacterium
TGCATTTGTGGTCGTGATTTGAGCTGGGTTTCGCTCACAGTTTCTTTTTCGTTTCGTATGAAACCTCCAAATTCAGAAGAGCGTGTGGCATCTCTCTGATACTTGGTTTCGCATCCTGCTAATCAAGCGGCATCATCTCGACTCAGTTTTTTCCACGGGGATGGTTTGCGCAAAACTTCTTAATTCCGCAAGCAGGGCTTGCGCAATGCCGCCCATGAGCGTCAGAATACGCCCTTCCGACTCAAGTCATTTAAATCGTTGAAGCATTATTGACTGAAAATAAATATACTTCCGCAGTGATGTAGTCGCAGCGAGAGCAATGGCGCGGGGGCAGTCGGTTTCTAGTTGTAGTGAAATAAAACCGCTGCGTTCACGAACTGCTTTCAAAAATCAGACGCAATTAAAATTCCGGAGGCTCAATGTTCAGGGCGAAGAGAATTTTTGTTCTGCTTGCCGTGATGCTGGTGGCTGCTCAGTCGGGACACTCGCAGACGTCTCGCTTTCATCTTCAAGAAGCAACCATTGACGACGTGCATCGTGCCATTCGGAATGGACAGATTACTTGTGCGGGATTAGTCCGGCTCTACCTCAATCGAGCCAGGGCTTATAACGGCGTCAGCAACATGCTGGTCACAAGAGACGGAGCGGCAATCCCGGATGCACCCGGAGTGATTCGCGCCGGCTCTCCTCTGAAATTTCCTACGGAAACAATTTCTATTTCCAGTTTATTGCCGAATTTCGATCAGTACGCCGGGCCGCCGATTGAGTTTGGCAGGATGGAACAAACCGCCTCCGATCCGACGGTACAGCAACAGTTTGGCATGACCATTGGCATTCCTAACGCTGGACAGCTCAACACGCTCGGCACGCTGAATATTCGGGGCGAGCGCTCGGTGACCTGCAAAGGGGATCGCGACCGCCGCCCATCGGACGGGCCGCTTCCTCCGGGCTCGCCCGCGGTGTGCGAAGAATTCCGCAAGCAGCCAGACGCTCTCGAGCGCGCGGCCGAGCTTGATACGCAATACGGCAGGAATCCTGACCTCGCAAAGCTGCCAATGTACTGCATCGTATTTTCTTTCAAAGATTCGTATGACACAAAAGACATGCGCAGCACGGGCGGCGGCGATGCCAACTACGACATCGATTTTCCGTCGCGCGACCAAACCCTTGTCGCGCAGCTTCGGCAAAAGGGCGCAATTATTTACGCCAAAACAGCGAACACCGAGTACAACGGGCGCCCGGTTCCCGCCATTCGCGGCGGTGAAGGAACGTCCCGGGGAATCAACAGGCCAACAAAAGTATTTGTTTCGGCGCAGGGTTACCAGCGCAGCACGTGGGCGGGAAATCCTAGCGATGCGTACGACACGACGCGCGCGGCATCTCTCGGCTCCAGCTCCGGATCAGGCGTCTCCGTCAGCTCAAATCTTGTGACGTGTAGCCTTTGCGAAGAGACCAGCATGTCCTGCCGCGGTCCCTCAAACCACAATGGTGTGGCGCTGATCTTGCCGCACAAGTCGCTCATATCATTTCTCGGCGGAGCCATCGGCGCGGATATTTATCTGGATCGCGCCGGCATCATGTGCCGGACGGTGAAAGATGCGGCAAAAGTTTTGGACGCGCTCAAGGATCCGGCCAACGGGTACTACGATCCGC
>DATAPT010000038.1:0-1522 GCA_036265065.1 Candidatus Acidiferrales bacterium
ACCGTATCGCTGGGAACGTGAGGGCGGGTTAGGGAGGTGGCCAATCCTTTCTTATGTTCCGCGGCAACTTTTGGCCAGTGCAATTCCAGGGCAACCACTTCCTCCGGTGTGAGCCGCACGGCAAGCGGCGCGGCGGAGCAATCGATCCGCGGATTAATCATCCCGTCGAATTTGAATTCCACGCCCAGTTCGTGCTCCGCAAAGGCCTTCATTTCTGCGATCTCGTGCCGGTTCACCGAAGTTGCTACCGTCTTTAGCTTCAGTGGCAGTCCGCGCTCGAGCAGCAGGCCGATTCCGCGCATGCAACGGTCATAACTACCCGGGAGCTGGGTCAGCTTTTCGTAGGTCTCGCGGGTGCGGCCGTAGAGCGTGATCTCGATTTCAAAAGGCGGGAACTGGCGGAGGTAATCGGCGATCTTTTCATTAATCAGAATTCCGTTCGTGAACAGCGTGATCAGAAAACCTTTGCGATTCGCAAACGAGTAAATCTCGAGAAAATCTTTTCGCGCGAAGATTTCGCCGCCGGTAAAAAGCAGCCAAATGACTCCCATGTCGGCGAGCTCGGTGAGGATCGCAAAATACTCCTCTTTGGTCAGTTCCTGGTTGCGTGCGGCCAGATCGCCCATCGCCAGGTTGTTGTAGCAGTGCTGGCAATCCAGCGGGCATCGTCGGGTGACTTCAAGAGAGACCTCGAGCGGGACGCGTTTATTTCCAAAATGCTTGTGCAGAGTGAGGCTGAAATCGCCGTACGAGGCCGTGTTCATGATGACGCGGCCACTCCGACTTCCGTGACCAGGCCAACCGACTCCATTTCAACCAGAAACGCTTCTACATCGCGTTCAAGTTGTGTGTTTTCGGTTTCGAACTCTCGCGCGATCACTTGAACAATTTCGCTCTTGCTGCGAGGATGCGAAATCGCCTCCCAGATCGTGGTCGCAACCGCATTCAAACTGTAAATGGAGGCGAGGTCGCCCACGCCTTTGCTGATCGGCACAATCAGCGTTTCCCCGGCAATCACTCGGGAAACAACTGTGTCCGAGCGGACATACAGTTCCATTGTCCCCCCAAATGCCCAAATCTCAATATGATTCTGAGACGATTGCTTCACCTTAGCAGACGAGTATCTGCGCGCTATTGTCTAGCTGGGTTCTGCATAAGCGAATGACGCGCTCTTCGCATGCCCCTTGTTCCTCGCGACGATTCTTCTATACTTCCGGGGTGCGTTTCGCGGCTCTGATAACGGTCATCGTTCTTCTCAGTTCCTGTCTGCGCGCGCAGAGTCGGCCGCTCTCGGTTGTGCGCTGGACCGAAAATAACCCGAACTGCAGTGTCGGTCAGGGAGACGATGGGCGCACTTATTACAGGTTATCTTCACAAACTTTTGAAATTACTCTGGCAGTCGATCCGAAGGAACTGGAGAAGATACCGCACCGCGCCGCCCCGATGCTGACGGTTTCCGTGGCCGTCACTTACAAGGGTCAAGACCAATTTGAAATTCACCAGCGGCGCTTTTCCCTGGAAT
>DATAPT010000039.1:0-5562 GCA_036265065.1 Candidatus Acidiferrales bacterium
ATAGGCAATCCACGGTTTTCCCATCCCATATGAGGAAAATGGATCCGTCATCGGTATGGCGCGGTGTTGTAAGATCCACCGCCCTGTCGCCAGGTGCCACCAGATGTCAGGATCTCCGATATGGAAATTACGAATGAAAACCAACGCCAGGAGAGAATAAATCGCCACCATCCCGGCCATGCGCCCGAGTGGTTGGGCGGAGGCCGACCGGAGCATGGCCTGAACCCTCGACGTGATGCGTGTTCGCGCCGGGGGCGGCGGGCTAATTCCAGTTTCGGCGGCGACGATCATCTTCCTATCAATACCATGCGCCAACACCCGATACGGAAATAAACAGATTCAATGTTTCCTTCGGAAGTACCTGGCGCGCTCCGAAGGAATCTTGCGTCCTGTGCGGAAGCGCTGATAAAGCAGAAGAGCAGTAATAACGGCTCAAAAATTTTTAATTTATTCCGGCCGACAAAAAACAAAAAGGCCGAACCACGCGGCGGTCCGGCCCTTCCTCCCTCCACACTCACAAATTAGGCAGCAAGCTTAAGTGTCTTCCCAGCAAGCACATCGATCTTCTGTTGAAAGATTACTCGGCCGGAGGGATCACGAAGCTCAATATTATGCGCGCCGGGCTTCAGCGGAAAAGTCCCCAGCTGCTTGACTGTTCCAGCGTACCCGTTATCCACATAGATGAGCGCGTCCTTCATCTTGGTATCGAATTTAACCTTGCCCAGATACGGGCTCTGCTCATAATAGTAGGGTCCGTAACCCGGGCCATACCAGCCGTAATACCCAGGGCCATAAAATCCGGGTCCATAGAATCCGCCGCCGACGAAAACCCTTGGATGCGCGGATGCCGCCGGGACAAAAATTGCCAATGCCAAAAGTGCCAGTGCCGGGTATTTCCAATATCGTTTCATCGAAAATCTCCTTCTCAGTCCACTTCCCGCTTTCCAATCAATTCGATACGGGATAGTGCAGGAGTGATTCCACGAGCCTTTCAATTTTCACCCGCATTCCTAAGCTAATAATTTTCAATCATTTGCATGAGGGAAACATTTATTGGAGAAGGTTCTATCCGACTGAATGTGGTGGATTTCGCGCACAGGGTGGTGGTTTTCAACCTTGATACAAGCAAATGTGGCGAATAACGGAAAAGGAAGCCGAGGGCCTGCCGTTAACCACTTTATTCGGAACGGAGCCGCGCGCTGTAGCCCGCCTCTTCAGAGGCGGGGGTTTAAATTCTCCGGTGGCAGAGTCCACGTGTGAAGTCTAAATCCCCGCCTCTGAAGAGGCGGGCTACAGCAGGTCGAACAACAGCGGACCGAACAGAAGGTAAGGATATCAACAGAGCAGGTGGGGGTCTTAACGCTGGACCACGCGAAAATCCCGCCTTTGAAGTGGCGGCTATTGCCTATCGGCTGCGAAACCAGGGATATCAAAAGAGCCTGATGGCTTCTGGTCAAATAAATGTGAGTCAATCCTCCTATAAAAATTCTTTTAGGAGGCCGTTATTTTTGGCCCAGCATTCAAGTGCCGTTGCAGCAAGAGCGCCGCTTGCAGTACTCGCGCATCCTGATTGAGGTCCGCAGTCAGCTGAAGCCCCAGAGGCAGTGCCTTGCCGACCGGCATCGGGATGGATACAGCCGGAGTGCCGAGCGCCGTCCAGGGTGCATTCATTCTCGGATCGCCAGTTGTGGACAATCCCAGTGGCGCAGGCCCGGTAGCAGCGGGGGTCAGGATCACAGGTGTCGATTTAAAAATTTCCGCGAGGCGCTTCCTACTCTCCGCGATGTATTGCCTGGCCTCGTCATACCGTTGCGTTGGAACCTTCAGCCCATCGCGCACTAAATTGGCCAGCGGCTGGTCGAGGCCGTCGCCAAATTCTTTCAGGCGCGGCTCATGGTATCGAGCGCCCTCGTAAAACATTTCCACGTCATTCGCTTCGTCCAGTTTCTTGAGCATCGCGGAAATATCCACTGGCAGGATGTTCACGCCCGCCTGGCGCAGCAATTTCAGCGTCTGCGCGAAGGCGCTTGCCATTTCCGGCTCGCAATTCACCATCGGTTCAGGTGCGCCAAACGAAAACTTTTCATCGCTGCCTGCGGAATGTCCCACCGCTTTCCACAACGCAATCATGTCCGCGGGCGTGTGCGTGAAAAATCCGAGCGTGTCCAAACTTTTGGAAACCGGAAGCATTCCCTCCGTTGGAAGAAGATCGAATGTTGGTTTGAATCCAGTCACGCCGCAATAGGAAGCGGGCCGAACGATCGACCCTCTCGTTTGCTCGCCGATGGTGAAGGGAACCATGCCTGCCGCGATCGCTGCCGCCGAGCCGCTCGAACTTCCGCCCGGAGTGTGCGCAAGATTCCGCGGATTTTTTGTTGGCCCAGCGGTGCGATACGCAAAAGCCGTCGTCACGGTTTTCCCGAGCAGCACGGCGCCGCGCCCACGAAGTTCGCGAATGATGGCGGCGTCCTCCGTGCCCACGCGCCCTTTGTAAAGCGGCGAGCCGTACTCCGTCGCCATCCCTTTTGTCTCGATGATGTCCTTCGCGCCAAATGGAATGCCAGAAAGCGGACCATCGCCAGTCGGTTCTTCCGGCCGCACCTGCACCCAGGCATGAATCGTCGGGTCCAGTTCCTCTATGCGCTTCACGCAAGCTTCCACACCGCGCTTCCGCGCTTCGCGATCCGCCTGCAACCATTCCGTAAGAGTTTCCATGCGAGGCGATTCTCCCGCTGCGGCATGCGCCTGCAAAATTGAAAATCGAGAAATGCCAGCCGCCGCGCTCGCAGCGATTCCAGTCTCAATAAATTTCCGTCGTGTAGGCTTCATGTTTTGAAACCGATCTTAACCTTAGGCTGCGCGCGGCACAAGGAATGACTTCATCCAGAAAAAATCCGATTGGCCCAAAAGTGTGACCCATGTAGCCAGTACATTCTGTTCCTATACGTTGATCGAAGAGAGATTCTTCGCTTCGCTCAGAATGACAGAACAATAACTTTTTTTCGCAGACCGTAACGCGGAACTCATTTTGCTGAACTTGTGTCGTGGTTAAAACCACAACTGATAATGAATTTGCAGTTCTCACACAGACTCTGACGCTTATTTGCTTTCGTTCGCAATTGTTGCCGGACTGAAGTTGGTTACGTTTGACCGTGCCATTCCAACTCGCGAAGCTGAAATTCATATTTTTTGATTGTGCTACCCCTTTATTGCCGGTCCGCTGCCCTGCGGCGGAAGTTGTTCCCGGATGCTGAATCCACTCACCCGCTGGGCCATCATCTGGGCAGCGAGGCTTAGGATACGGTCCGCGGCGGTTTGCGGGCTGAGGCCGCGCGAGTGGATGTTGGAAATGAGATTGCGGTTGGCGTCGGTGTCCGCCGCGCGAGGCTGATAGGCCATGTAGGCGGACAAGCTCTCCGCGGTGGCGAGGCCCGGGCGTTCGCCAATCAGCAGGACTGCCACTTTTGGGGCGAGAAGTTCGCCGATTTCGTTGAGAACGCCGACTCGGCTGTGGCGAATCAAGAACGGATTGCCAAGCGTCCAGCCGCGCGCTCGCACTCCTTCCTCCAGCAGCGGCAGGAGAGCGGGAACTTGTGCGGCGACTGCCGTCACCGAGAGGCCGTCGCCGATGGCGATTTGTATGTCGCTCTCGCGTGCACAGTGACTGACTAATTCCTGGCGCGACGATTCGTGCAAGCGGCGGCCGAGGTCGGGCTGCAGCAAATATTCTTCCTTGGAACGCGCTTCGGTCCGGACTCCGAACAGATTCCACTTCTGGATGAACGCCTCGCCAAAGTGAGTTTGCAAATCCAGTTCCTCGCGGACGGCGTCGCGCGCGGCAGCGTGGGCTTCGCGCAGTTCCAATTGCGTGGAGGTGCGATAGGCGGCTCCTGCGCGGCCGGAAAAGATGCGGGCCGGAGTGCGTTCGCGAATTTTCCGCAAGACGCCCGAAAAATCGGCGGCGAGGAAAGAGTCAGGGTCGCGCGTCATTTAGACAATTTCTCCCAATGAAGTTTCCAAAACTTGCATGAGCTCGCGCCGCGCGGAAGCATCGAGCAGCGCCGGCTCCGTGCCGCGAAATATGCCTTTGGTTTGCAGCCAGGTCAGGAACTCGGGCGCGGGCCGCAAATGGAAAAGCTTTCGCGCGGCCAGCGCGTCATGATAGCTCGTGGACTGATAATTCAGCATCACGTCGTCCGAGCACGGCACGCCCATGAAATAATTGCAGCCCGCGGCCGTGAGAAGCACCAAAAGATTATCTGCCGAATTCTGATCGGCCGCGGCGTGGTTCGTGTAACAAACGTCGCAGCCCATGGGAAGCCCCAGCAGTTTGCCCATGAAATGATCTTCGAGGCCTGCGCGAATAATCTGCCGCTCGTCGTAAAGATATTCCGGTCCGATAAAGCCCACCACGCTATTCACGAGGAACGGATGGAACACGCGGGCCACGCCATAGGCGCGCGCTTCGAGCGTCAGTTGATCGACGCCATGGTGCGCCTCGGCCGACAACGCGCTGCCCTGTCCCGTCTCGAAGTACATCACGTCGTGTCCCTTCCAGGAAACGTCGCGCCGCGCATGATGTTCGAGGACTCGCTCGCGCCCTTCGCGCAGCATTTGCAGCGTGACACCGAAACTGCGGTTGGCCGCCTCCGTTCCGGCGATGGATTGAAACAGCAGGTCCACCGGCGCGTCGGCGCGCATGGCGTCGAGTTGCGTGGTGATATGCGCGAGGCAGCACGATTGCGTCGGCACGCCGTAGGCATCGATCAGCCGGGCGAGCGAATGCAAAATGGCGCCCACGGTTTCCACCGAATCCGAGGCCGGGTTCACTCCAATTACGGCGTCGCCGCATCCGAACAGGAGCCCTTCAAACGCGGCCAGCAAAATTCCGCCAATGTCGTCCACAGGATGATTCGGTTGCACTCGAATCCCCAGCACGCCGCGCTCGCCCATGCTGTTCCGGCATCGCGTTACATTCCTGATTTTTGCGGCCGCCAGAATCAGGTCTTTGTTGCTCATGATTTTTGCGACGGCCGCCGCGATTTCCGGAACGATGGCCCACTGCAGCTGCTTCAAATGTTCTTCGGTCGTGGCATCGTCCAGAATCAATTCCCGGAATTCGCCCACGGCCATGCTCTGAATGTTTTGAAACTTCACCGCATCGTAGGTGTCCAGAAGCAGGCGGCTGACTTCGTCACGGGAAGGATCGATCAGCGGTTGGCGGACAATCTCTCCCAGGGAAAGATCGGCGAGTTTGCGTTTTGCAGCCACGCGTTCGCGCTCCGAACGCGCGGCAATCCCCGCCAATTGGTCGCCGGATTTTTCCTCGTTGGCCTTGGCCATCAAGTCGCGCAGATCGCGAAAAACAAATTGCTCGGGCATGGATTTCCCACAGGTGCAACGAATGCCAAAAAGAAAGTAGCATCAATCGCAAGCGCAAGAAAGCCTGAGGGGTCTACGCCCCAGGTAGGGTCTCAAGAGGGTCGTCTGGGATCACCAATCACTGGGCACAAATCAGCAGCCAGAATTTCGTATTTTCCGTAAATCTTCGCTCAAAAAGCT
>DATAPT010000040.1:0-2457 GCA_036265065.1 Candidatus Acidiferrales bacterium
CGTAATCAGGGATTCGACGACGGGAAAAGAGATGGCATTGAAGGCGGGCTAGTTGCGTCAGCCATCGATTCCCGCTTTTTGCGCCTTCGGCGTGCGCGACTTCGTCCGCGAGCCAACTTCCAAACCAACGATCGCGCACGAAGACGAAACCGATGGCTCCAGGCGCTTACTGAATACGGTCCGGTGACTGAACCACGAACTAACGATATTTAACAATTCCAAACTTGCCATCAGATGAAGAGTCCTATATGGGTAGTGCGTGCTTTGCAAATCATGCGGCGAAACCCAATCCGAATTCACCGTAGAAATGTGCGTCCATCTACCCGGACCCGAAAATCTCGACAGGCCAGTTGTTTTGATATTTCCCAGAGCTTCACTTTGCCGAAATTGCGGAGCGGCCGACTTTGTCGTTGCAGACGCTGAGCTAGAACTTCTGAACCCGCATTGCGCAAAAGCTAGCTAGAAAAAGACCTGCCCGAGATTTCCATGCAACTCAAATCGACCTCGTGTGGGCGCGCGCAGGCTCGAGTAATTTCCAGCAAAACGCCGGTACACTTTCTCGGATCAGCAATTCCGCGTCGAACTCGCAAAATCCTAAGCAATCACAGAATAAAAATTCCCGGTTCAGCGATGCCAAGACCCTGGCAACTCGTCCCGTGAAAACGTCTAGCACTTGGAGACCGGAGAGAGTAATCTCTGCAACGAAACCGCACCGGATGGGCAGCTATCCACGCCTAGGCGTAACCTGGCTGGAAAGTGTGGTGACAAATGTTTGACTATCGTTTGCCACATCCGCAGTTTCAGACCGGGAAGAGTCAGGAGGGGCGATGGCTCAAGTTGATGTTCCATTATTGGCTTCGGGTTTCGGAAAAACACGCCGAGCCGACCAATGGTGGGTACAGCCGCTTCTGGTGTTTATCGGATTCTCCGCATTCATCGTTTATTCCACATGGGCGGCCTTGCAAGGAGAGCACTTCAGGTTCGGTCCTTATCTGTCGCCGTTTTATTCGCCGGAATTGTTAGGATCCTCCGGGCACGCTTGGTTCGGAGCAAAGCCGACCTGGATGCCTGCTTGGGTTACGGCGGCAGTTCTTATCCTCTGGGCTCCCGGCGGGTTTCGCGTGACCTGCTACTACTATCGCGGAGCGTACTACAAGGCATTTTGGGCGGATCCGCCATCTTGTGCAGTGGGCGAACCGCGAAAGAAATACCTTGGCGAACGATCGTTTCCGCTGATTCTGCAAAACATCCATCGCTATTTCCTGTATTTGGCTCTATTGTTTCTCATTTTTCTGGGGACCGACGTCTGGCATGCGTTCTGGTTCGACGGCCATTTTGGGATTGGGGTCGGCACACTTGTGCTGCTAACGAACCTCGTACTGCTCACCTGCTACGCCTTCGGTTGTCATTCTTTACGCCATCTCATCGGGGGACTTCGCGACCGCTTGTCGGGCGCGCCGGTCCGCAAGGGGATGTACGACTGTGTGAGCTGCCTCAACCGAAGACACATGCTTTTTGCATGGTGCAGCCTTTTCAGCGTGGCATTTTGTGATCTATACGTGCGGATGTGCTCAATGGGCATTTGGAGCGATTGGAGGATTTTCTAGTGGGCGAGTACATCTCACATGAACACGATGTTCTAGTGATTGGAGCGGGAGGTGCCGGCCTTCGCGCTGCGGTTGAAGCATCCGCCGCGGGCGTAAGAGTTGCCGTGATTTCGAAATCACTCCTGGGCAAAGCTCATACCGTAATGGCGGAGGGCGGTATCGCAGCCGCGATGGGGAACGTGGACGACAGAGACAGTTGGCGCGTCCACTTTGCGGACACGATGCGCGGCGGCCAGTATTTGAATAACTGGCGTATGGCAGAAGTGCACGCCAAGGAAGCACCAGCATGTGTGCGGGAATTGGAAGCGTGGGGAGCTCTTTTTGATCGCACCAGCGACGGGCGGATCCTCCAGCGGAATTTCGGCGGGCATCGTTATCCTCGCCTCGCGCACGTTGGCGATCGCACCGGACTGGAGATGATCCGCACACTTCAGGACCATGGAATACACCTGGGCTTGGATGTTTTCATGGAACATACGGTCATCACGTTGCTGAAAGATGGAGATCGCATCGCGGGTGCGTTTGGATATGATCGCGACCGCGGGCGGTTTCATCTGTTTCGTGCCAAAGCCGTGATATTGGCGACGGGCGGCGTCGGGAGAGCCTACAAAATTACCAGCAACAGTTGGGAGTATACGGGGGACGGCCATTCACTCGCTTACCAAGTCGGAGCCACCCTGATGGACATGGAATTCGTACAGTTCCATCCCACGGGAATGATCTGGCCGCCAAGCGTGCAGGGCATTCTTGTCACGGAAGGAGTGCGTGGTGAAGGAGGTGTTCTTCGGAACAAGAATGGCGAGCGTTTCATGTTCAAAGAAATTCCTCAGCCATATGTGAATCAAACGGC
>DATAPT010000041.1:0-3967 GCA_036265065.1 Candidatus Acidiferrales bacterium
TCGGGCGCCCAATCCGCTCCCTTGACGAGAATGCTTGGCAGGACAAGAGCAATCAACTCACGTGGCGTTGGCTCGTCGAAAATTGTGACGTAATCGACCGAGGCCAGGCCGGCAAGAACCTCGGCGCGATCCTGCTCCGCGACCAACGGCCGCTCCGGTCCCTTATTGCCGCGCACGCTGCTGTCGCTGTTGACGGCCACGACCAGCAAATCGCCCAAAGCTCTTGCCTCTGCCAGGCATCGCACGTGGCCCGGATGAAGCAGATCAAAACAGCCATTTGTGAACACAACTGTGCGCCCGTTGCGCTTTTCCCGCCCGGTCACTTGAATCAATTCATCTCGCGAAACAATTTTTCCCATTGAAAAAGCAACACGCACATTTTGTCACAAACGTCAGTCTGGAAAAGACTTCTTCATACTATCACGCGAGAGGCTGGAGTGCAGGATCGCGGCATTGGCAAAATGGGATCCGGATTTCTAGACAGGATTCGAGATATTGCGCGAAATTCACAAGGCACATAAGTTTCAATGCGGGACCGCCTAAATATATGGCTCAAATACCTTTAATTAATGTGCTTGACACGGTACAGGAACCCTGACTATAAAGGATTTGATATTCATTAGGTTTGTGCTTCAGATTTGCTTTAACCATTCTCGGGATTGTTCACTCCTGGTGAACTTACCCCCTCCCGTCTCCTGAGAATGAAACGTCCCCCTTCGCATCAGTGAAACAAGCACACGATTAGTTTGTCTGGATTTCCCAGGACAACCCTTCGCGCGCGAATTCAAGCGAGGTATCGATGGGACCATTCACGATTTGCTCAGGAGAAAATTGCTCTTTTGTGTGGACACCGCAGAATGGCAGGGATTTGCCTCCTTTCTTTTGCCCTCTTTGCCACAAACAGACGCTTTACCGGTGCAAGTCATGCAATTTTCCCATTTTGGTGCTTCGAGCAGATCACGTGGACAGTTGCTCTAACTGCTCTATGCCTTTGAAAACGCCCGGGCCAGATCAAAATCGTCAACAGCCAAGTACAAACATGGAAAGGACCGCGTAGTCACTTTTTTTTACCCCTGCAAAAATCCATCGAAGCGGTAGATTTGCGCTGCGATTCGTTTTCGTTTCTCCACCAATTTTTCGAATACGTAGGCATACAACCCGTATATCTCACGGGATTGTATGTTTCCCAGGAACGCCAATCTCCCGGTTGGCGTTTTGCCTGGCGCCAATCGGGAGATTGGCGTTCCCAGGTTTCCCACAACGTAATTCGCGCCAACTTTGCTTTTAGATTTTGAAGCGATCGTGGTGTGGTTTGCGTGGCGATAAATCGTTTGTGTTCATAGAGGAAGAGTAATACGATGCGCAAACGAGCGGTCCTCATTGGAAAAAATTAAGGAAGAACCTTGCGCATTTTTTGGCGTGCAGTCTGTGTGGAGGACAACAATCATGAACAATCAATTCACTTCCCCATTTTCCGGGAGCTTGACGCGAAGGGATTTACTGTGGGGCGCATCTTCAGGTGTGGCGGTATCGATCGCTGGAACGGCGCTTCCGGCCTTCAGCGAACCGCCACAGATGGGCATAGGCTCGTCGCAGGGGAATATGCAAGCGGGAGCTAAACGCGCTATTACGCCTGCTTCCATGCCTAAGGCATGGTCAGCAGATGAGTACCGCCGCCGCTGGCAAAATGTGCGGCAAGGCATGAAGGAAAAACATTTCGATTGCCTGATTGTGCCGCAGCACAGCACGCAAGCCATGATTCACGATCGTCAGGATGGCGACGCTGACGTGCAATATCTCGTGGGGATTCCAGCGGGATGGGTCATCGTGCCCGCGGAAGGAAAGATCACTGCAATTTCCAGCCGCATCGGTTCCCTGCTCGCCGACAAACGCCCAATTCCAGGCATCGTGCTGACCACCATGTTCGCGGAAAACGCCCCGGATATCGAAGTGCGGTTTTCGGACGAAGAGGGTCTGTGGTCGCCCTTGATTATCGATTGCCTGAAAGAAAAGAAATTGGATCATGGGCGGATAGGCGTCGGATCGCTTGCCAATCTTTTTCGCAACACGGAAGGCTCGGTCACGTACACGACGTACGATCGCATTCGAACGGCGTTCCCGCAGGCGCAGTTCGAATCGGCGGCGGACATTTTGTGGCGCGTAAAGCTCGTACACAGCGCCGAGGAAATCGCAGTGCTCGAAAAAGCTACGGCCGTTAGCGAAGTGGGGCTGCAAGCCATGCTAGACACCGCCCAGCCAGGCGCCATTCACCGCGATATCTGGTTGAAAATGTATGCCGCGATGGTCGAGGCTTCCGGCGAACGCCCGTGGAGGCTGAGCATCAGCACGCGTGGATCGGGCAATGCCAGCTTCGGCTTCCCTTTGGATGATGTGTTCGGCGCGGGGCAAATACTGGGCCAGGAGTGCTCGGGATCGGTGTTGGGTTACGGATCCCAGGTGAACCATTCCGTGCTGCTCGGTTCTCCCGCACCGGCGGATTGGGCAGCGGCCGGGCAATACTCTCTGGATTTGTTTCATGACCTGGTGGATAAAGTCGCGCCCGGTAAAAGCGTGAAGGAGTTTTGCGATTACTGCGGCGATAAATTGAAAGCGCGAGGCGTCGCCAAGCCCGGCGGTGTGCTGATCCATTCCGGCGGCCTCGCTGATTTGCCGCGTTGCGGTCCGGGACGCATGGAAGGTGGCGATGACCTGGTATTTCAAGCGGGAATGGTGTTTGACCTGAAACCCAGCGTTCCCGTGAAGCAGACACCAACGCCAGCGGAATTCGGCGATTCGATCGTGGTGACGGAAAAAGGGGCACGCCGGCTCGGCCAACATAAAATGGAACTGATGACGCTGGGCGCGTAGTTGAATTTGGGGCAAGAAGAAAAGGCAAGTCGCCCTCTCCGTCCCGCAAAGAACGCGGAACGGAAAGGCCTCTACAAAACCGCGTAGCCGTTGCTTTTGTAGAGGCCGCTCGTTTTTTGAGCGGGCGGCTTTTTTTTTACGTGTAATTCAAACTTACGTACTTCGGTAATATTTTGATTGCACTGAAATATAATTTCCAAAGAAGGAATTCCGTAGGGATCTATTCTGCCGTCGCCAATAGTAGCCATTACGATTTATCTTGTAATTGTGACGTGAGTCACGGATGCTCTCGCTGTTCCAGCGTATGGTTTCAACCAATTTGGGTGGGAACGGATTTAGCTCCGATTACGTCTATTCGTGCGCGGGCATATCGCGCTGAATATAGCTGTGAGGTAAAGGTTTCGCGGCAACGCGCTCTTTCAGGAGGGGCACGATGTGGGAAGCACTGGAGCAGATGAGTTGGGTGAAAACGTTCAGCACCACGGGCTGGATGTATGCCAGCGTGTCCGTCATTCATTACCTGACGATGTTTTGGTTCATCGGGTCAATGGCCGTGGTGGACCTCAGGGTGATGGGTGTCGCGGCCAAGAAACGAAATCTGATGGAGCTTTCCACGCAAATATTCCCGTGGGCCTGGACCGGTTTTGTCCTGGCCATTATTTCAGGATTTATGATGTTCACCGCGGACGCCGGGGATTGGGCGCCTGATCCGGTTTTTCACGTGAAGCTCGTGATGATCATTCTTTCCGTGGCATTCGCAATCTTCGTGCAGCGTGGCGCGCCAAAGTGGGCTGCGTTGCCTGAGATTCCGACATCGGCAAAAGTAATTGCCACCATCGGCTTGGTTCTCTGGATTTTGACGATTCTTAGCGCGTCGGAAATTCCAGCGATGGAAGGCTTGGGATAACAAGTCCGGCGAGTCCGTTCAACAAACAGTCGCTGCATGTGGAAATAATTCAGAAGCAAGAGAGGAAACGTCGAAATGTACGGACTACTTCAGGCGTTCGCGAAATGGCTGGAAAGCACTCCGTGGGGCACCGGGGTTCGCACGTCGTTGTGGGCGTATCCATTCACGCAGTTGGTTCATTTCACGGGGCTG
>DATAPT010000042.1:0-4002 GCA_036265065.1 Candidatus Acidiferrales bacterium
CGTTCAACGTCAGTTCAGCAAGCGCTTGCGGCACGCCGGGGCAGGCCGCGATTCCAAGCGTGGCGAGGCCGGAACCCGCCTCGGAAAGAAAACTATCGGAGTGGCCGTGATAGCAGCCATCAAATTTGATAATCAGATCACGATTCGTCGCCGCGCGCGCCAGGCGCACGGCGCTCATCGTGGCTTCGGTGCCGGAACTGACAAAGCGAACTTTTTCGCAGGAAGGCAGCGCCGTGCGAATGCGCGTGGCGAGTTCCACTTCAAGCTCGGTGGGCATGCCGTAACTCGTGCCGCGACGCGCCTGCTCTGCAATTGCGTGCACAACTTTGGGATGCGCGTGGCCCAGGATTAAAGCCCCCCAGGAGCACACATAATCGATGTACTCATTTCCGTCAGCGTCCCACAGGCGCGCGCCGCCGGCGCGGTCGACGACGATGGGCTCGCCGCCCACGGCGCGAAATGCGCGCACGGGACTGTTTACGCCGCCGACAAGGACATCCGTGGCGCGGCGGAATATTTCCTGCGAATGCGGGCGTTGCAATTTAGTTGGATTAGGTGCGCTCATTGCCGCCTATGGAATCAGAATAAAGAGCAGTAGGTATCTCATAAACAATCTTTGTGGGTCGCGGCTTCAGCCGCGACATTTAGAGAGTTAAAAATCAAGGCTTTAGCCCCTGAAGCCCAATCAATTACCCGCTACGAGCCATTTATGAAGTGGCTTGTAGATTTCAGGAATTTTTTAGCCACCGCGCGGCGTCTTTCGCATGATACGTAAGAATGATGCTTGCGCCCGCGCGATGAATGCCGGTCAATATTTCCATGGCGATCCGTTTTTCATCGATCCAGCCGTTCGCCGCCGCCGCTTTGACCATCGCGAATTCGCCGCTCACATTGTATGCGCCCACCGGCACGCTGAATGTTTCGCGAACCCGCTGAATAATGTCCAGATAGGCCAGCGCGGGCTTGACCATCACCATGTCCGCGCCCTCCGCCAGGTCCAATTCCACTTCGCGCAGCGCCTCTCGCGCGTTGGCCGGATCCATTTGATAGCCGCGGCGGTCGCCGAATTGCGGCGCGGATTCCGCAGCCTCGCGGAACGGCCCGTAAAATCCGGAACAATATTTCGCCGCGTAACTCATGATGGCCACATCCTGAAACCCTGCGCCGTCGAGGGCCTTGCGGATGGCACCGACTCGCCCATCCATCATGTCCGAAGGCGCAATGATATCTGCTCCGCTTCGAGCGTGCGAAACCGATTCCCTGGCCAACAATTCCAGCGTCGGATCGTTTTTGACTTCTCCGTTTTCCACAATTCCGCAATGCCCGTGGTCCGTGTATTCGCAGAGGCAAACGTCGGTCATTACCAGCAGATTTAAATTGGCTTTGCGGATTCCTTCGATCGCCCTTTGCACAATTCCATCCGCCGCGTACGCTCCCGTGCCCAGCGCATCCTTACTATCCGGTATCCCAAACAAAATAATCCCGGGGATTCCAAGCTGCTCCACTTCGCGGCATTCCTCCACAAGCATATCGACGGACTGCTGCGCGACGCCGGGCATCGAGGAAATCGGGTTGCGTACATTTTTGCCGGGGCAAACGAACATCGGATAAATGAAACCGTGCGTAGACAGCCGGTTTTCACGCGCGAGGGAACGGATCGCTTCGTTGCGCCTCAGGCGCCTGGGACGAACGACTGGGAAATTCATATGGCCCTCGCTTTTGATTCTGTGTTCGTCGAGAAATAAGTTGCGATTGCCACAGCCATGGATTCCGCAGTTGCGAGGGGAGCCTGAATGGCGACGGTAAAGCCAGCGCCGCGCAAGGCCGCCGCCGTGGTAGGTCCGACAGCGGCCATTTTTGCTTTCGCGCCGAGACGCGAGAGCACTTCCTCGCCAAGTTCAGCGCGCATATTTTCAATGGCGGATGGGCTGAAAAATGAGATCACATCCACATCCGCTTCGCGCATGGCCCGCATGACTCCCGGATCGATCGCGCCAACTCCTCCGGTACGATACGCCACAATTTCGGTGACCAGCGCGCCGACAGATCTCAGCGCTTCAGGCAAATCCGGACGCGCACGCTCGCTGCGAGGCAACAATACTTTTCTGCCGTTCAACATACTGGAAAGTTCGCTTGCCAGAGCCGCGCCAATAAATTTCTGCGCTACATGATCCACAGGAAAACCTTCCGCCGCCACTGCGCTCGCCGTCGCAGGCCCGACGGCCGCGCAACGAAACCTCACGTCATGGCTCGGTTCCACTCCCAATTTCCGAGAGCGGCCGGCAAAGAAGCGAGCCGCATTTACGCTGGTAAACACAATCCAGTCAAATTCATTCAGGGAATTTATCGATCGATCCAGCTCTGTTGTATCCGTTGGCTCGGAAAAATTCACGGCGGGAAACAGTAATACGACAGCGCCCATCATTTCAAGCCGCGATTTTAATTCGCGAGCCTGCTCCACAGCGCGCGTGAGGACAATTTTCTTGCCATCCAGCGGGTTCGATACGTTCATGCCCGCGTCCCACGGCTTTCGCCTTCGAGCAAGCCGGTTGCGCCGCGCTCGATTAATTTTTGAGCCACACGCTTGCCAATCGCTTCGGCCTCGCTCAGCGATCCTGCATCCTTTTCTAACAGCCGCTGCGTCCCATCCGGAGCAAGAACGGCAACATCCAGCAACAATTTTCCATTTCCCGTCCGCCCCCATGCGCCGATGGGCACCTGGCAACCCCCGCCGAGGCCGGCGAGCGCGGAACGCTCCGCCGTCACAGCTGCGCGTGTTTCCGCGTCTTCGAGAGCGGCCAGAACACGCAATGATTCCACGTCCGCGGATCGCGCTTCGATTCCGATTGCGCCCTGCCCGGCCGCAGGCAAACTTATTTCGTAAGACAACACTTCGCTGATATTCGCGCTCAAGCCCAGGCGATCTAGTCCTGCCTTGGCCAGGACAATGGCGTCATAATCTCCACGCTTCAGCTTCTCGATTCGCGTGTCCACATTTCCGCGCAACTCCATCATGCGCAAATCCGGCCGCGCGGCGAGCAATTGCGATTGCCGGCGCAGGCTGCTTGTGCCGATAAGCGCGCCTTGCGGCAAAGAAGAAAGCGTCGCCCCGTTCGACGAGAGCAGCGCATCGCGCATGTCTTCCCTTTTGCCAATCGCGGCGATCGTCAATCCTTCCGGCAATTCCGTGGGAACATCCTTCATGCTGTGAACGGCAAAGTCGATACGCTCTTCGAGCAATGCATCTTCCAGTTCTTTAATGAAGACGCCCTTTGTTCCAATTTGGCTGAAACTGAGTTTCTGAAATTTATCGCCCGAAGTTTTTATGATGATGAGATCAGGCTCGACGCCCGTTTGTGCGGCCAACACGCGCGCAATGCTTCGCGATTGCCATAACGCCAGCGCGCTGCCCCGCGTACCGATGCGCAAAGCCTTCAAGGCTTCTCCCGGTCGAGATGAAATAAATCTCGAATCGCTTCAAAATTCTGAAGCTTGCGGCGCAATTCCGGAATGCCGCGCATCTTTTCCGCGGGAGTAATCAGCATGCGTTCCGTAAATTCCTGCATCATCGCGGCCACTTGCGCGCGATCCGCTTCGGAAAGATTGGGCATCGCCGCGAGGCGGTCCTTCATGAAGGCTTCGCGCTCCGCCGCGAGCTTGCTGCGCAAGTCGCCCAGCACCGCGCCGGCTGCGACTCCGGCCTGCCAGTGCAGAAATTTGTCCACCTGCTCATCGATGATGGCTTCCGCGCGCGGAATTTCAGCCACGCGCGCTTTTTTATTCTGTTCCACAATTTCCGTCAGGTCGTCGATGTTATACAAATACGTATTATAAATATCCGCGACTTCCGGCGCGACGTTGCGCGGCACTCCAAGATCAATCATCAGCAGCGCGCGATTGCCCCGCGCTGACATGGCTTTGCTGATCATTGCGCGGGTTAAAACAGGCTCGCTCGATGACACGGATGTCACAATCAGGTCCGGCCATTCCAAAGCCGCAGGC
>DATAPT010000043.1:0-2792 GCA_036265065.1 Candidatus Acidiferrales bacterium
ACCGATTTGATGACCAGACCGATCAATCGATTTAAGTAGGATAGGCTTCAGAGTCTGTGTGCGAACTGCAAAATTGGAACCTCAGCGGCTAAAGCCGTCCTCATTTTGCGGAACTTATGTCGTGACTAAAGCCACGACCCACAATGATTCTGCAGTTCTCACACAGACTCTGAAGCCCTTGTTTTTTAGGTTTATGAATGTCGCGGCTGAAGCCGCGACCCACAAAGACCTTAGTCGGTCAGTTTTAGAAAGTCACGCTTTCTAGGTCAGTCTTTGAGGGTTGGCCATTGAAGTTCGGCCCTTGAGATTTACGTCATTGTGGGTCGCGGCTTTAGCCGCGACATTCAGGAACATGAAAAGTTAGGGCTTTAGCCCCTGAAGCCCTGCTAAGAATCTGCGGCGAGCCATTTATGGAATGGCTTCTGCCTTCTTCCGCGCTGGCATATGAATTCAAATCAAGTGTGGCCCGTTGTTGTCACAGGAGCTGGGCCCAACGGGCTCACTGTCGCAAATCTTTTGGCCCGCTATGGCGTCGACGTGCTCCTCGTCGAGCGGAACGAACTTACCGTTCAGGAACCGCGCGCCGTCTCCATTGACGATGAAGCGCTGCGCACGATGCAGGCAATCGGCGTTGTCGATGAAGTGGTGTCGCGCGTCGTGCTTGGCTATGGATCCGATTATTTCAGCGCGAGCGGGTCCTGTTTTCTCCGCGTGCGGCCCACCGCAAAGGAGTACGGCTACCCGCGCCGCAACGCGTTTCGCCAGCCTGTTTTCGAGCAGCAACTCCGCGATTATTTCTGCACGCATGCTACGCGTGACACTCGCTCCGAAGCCTGGTTCAGCACTGAATTAATCGACTTCAACCAAAATGACGATTCGGTGGACCTTGTTCTCCGCCGTGCCGATGGAAGCCTTGCCGAAGTTTCCACCGCGTATCTCGTGGCGTGCGACGGAGGCCGCAGCTTTGTCCGCGAAAAGCTTGGCATCAGGCTCAGCGGTTCTACCTTTCGCGAACGCTGGCTCATCCTCGATCTGGAAGAAACGCGCGATCCCTCGCGCGACACAAAAGTGTTTTGCGATCCGAAGCGCCCGTGTCTTTCGCTTCCTGGACCGGACCGCACACGCCGTTTTGAATTCATGCTGCAGGAAGACGAGATGGAGCCGGAGGTAACCTCTCCCGAGTTCATCCGAAAATTATTGCTGCCGCATGGCGAGGAGAGCACGCCGCTCCGCCGCAGCCGTGTTTACACCTTTCACGCGCGCATGGCGGACCGGTGGAGAGATCGCCGCATTTTTCTCGCAGGCGATGCCGCGCACCTCACCCCGCCGTTTGCCGGGCAGGGAATGAATAGCGGTATTCGCGACGCGCATAATCTTTCCTGGAAACTGGCGTCCGTGATTCAGGGGCGCCTCGGCCCGGGCTTGCTGGACACGTATGAACAGGAACGCCGCAAGCACGCCTGGGAAATGATTTTGCTGGCGCTGCGCATGGGCAAAGTGATGATGCCCCGCAGCCACTGGAGTGCAATCGGTTTGCAGGCGGCGTTTCGGTTACTCGGCGTTGTTCCGCCAGCGCGCGCTTATTTTGCGGAAATGAAATACAAACCGAAGCCGCGCTTTGACCAGGGCTTCTTGGTCCACGAAAAAAAGCATTCCGCGGCAACCCTTGTGGGCAGGCTCTTCCCGCAGCCACGCGTACGCTATGCCGGCAGGGAATGTTTGCTGGATGATTTTCTGGGAAATGGATTTGCTTTGCTCTCGCTGCCGCAAACTTATCCAAGTTTATTTGAAAATCTGCGCGCCGATTTGTGGTCGCAGCTCAACCTGCAGCGCGTCGCCATCCGCGAATCCGGCGACATCGAGCCCGCCCCGAGCGGATTCTCCTGCATATACGAAATGAACGGTGATTTTTCGCGCTCGATGAAACATGTCCCTCCCGGCATGCTGCTCATCCGTCCGGATCGCTATGTAGCAGCGTTCCTTTCGGCGGATGATCTTGATGCAGCAGTGCGCAGTGTGGACGACAGGATCGCCCGCACATGGAAGTAGTTTTTCCATATTCCGAGAAGACGACTTATCGGGCGCAATCCACAAATTGTGGTACGGTTGGGCTGATGGAATCACGGAATGTATGGAGTTGGAATTTGCCGCGCTTGGCCGCGCTGGCGTTCATTCTGGTCATTTGCCTTTACAGATGGAGAGCGGATAGCGCAATAGCTTCGCGCCAGGCAACTGTTCAGGGAATCATCACCGCCCACCGAACAGGGAGATTGTTTAGTGAAGAGTACGGCTATGTTTTTTTCGTGAACGGTCAGGGGTATACGGGATGGGACCGCGATCAAAAGAACGGCCTCGAAATTGGAATGCAGACCCTCGTTTACTATGACATCAAAAATCCAAATAGCAGCGCCCTAACTGATTTCGCGGAATCGAGCAGAGTCAACATCGCCCTGTCATTCTTAGTGATCGGACTTGGGACGGTGGCTTGGTATATCCGAAGTCGGCGGGCGTTGCGTCTTTAACCTGATTCGGAATGATAAACGGGCTTATCGTCATGTGGCCTTTGGAGTCCGCTACCCCCGACTTCAGCAGTCGTATTTTCTTTACTCGTGCATCTTCTGAGCAAAATTGATGCTTAGAATTATGCTCATAGCAACCGCACCGCTAAAAAGTAGGGCGAGAGTTGCATACGCGTCATTTGACACGTGGCCGACCTTGTACAACGCGCCGCCGACCAAAAGATTCCGACCTCTCCCTTTTTCATTTGTTAAAAGGCCGCCTGTGATGAGTGA
>DATAPT010000044.1:0-4346 GCA_036265065.1 Candidatus Acidiferrales bacterium
CGTCGGCGCAGGCCAGGCGCCACGGCTTGCCGATCTCCCACATCAGCAGCAGCGCGATCAGTTCTTTTTTCTGCTTGAGTCCCGCGAGGCAATCGGTGACGCGGCGGCGGCGTTCATCGAGGTCGGCTTTGGCCCAGTGCGCGGCTTCAGACTTGGCGTACTTCACCGCGGAGCGCGCGGCTTCCAGATCGATCATCGGAATGCGGCCCAGGCTGCGTCCGTCGATGGGCGATTCGTAGTGGCGGCCGAAGCCAGGCTCTTTCCACTCGCCTTCCATGAGATTCAGGACGCGTCCCTCGGAATCGAACGCTTCCGGCGTTTCTGCTTTTAATTTTGCAGACAAAGATACCCATTCGGCTGCAGGCGCAATCAATGGCATGCTCGGCCTCTCTTCTCTGAACCAGCGGGGATTATAGCCGCCGTCTTGGAAAAGTCGGCCTCTAGTTTTGCTTATCGCGAGGCAAAGAAAAATCGCGGTGAGGTTGCGGAAGGCGCTAGCATATACCTCACTAGCCCTCGCCAGGTAACCGCCGAAGCCGCGCTCGGCGCGCGAATCTTAAAAGAGAATCTACGGTCGATACGGAGGTGAGGCCGTGACGCAGAAACCATTGTCCAACGACGCGCTGCGCGAAGAGTTTAACCGCTGGGCCGAGGCAGGACGCGGCGCCGGCATGGAGCAGGACCACCTGCCCATCGCACTCCCGGTGCTGGCGAAGATGCGCTTCGCGCCGACCGACACGGTGCTGGACGTCGGCTGCGGTTCCGGGTGGCTTTCGTGGCGCGTGGCGAAACTTGTTCCCGAAGGCCGCGTGGTGGGCATGGACATTTCCGACGAAATGATCCGCATCGCGCGCCGCAGCAGCGCCGACCAACACAATTTGCTTTTCGTTGTGGGCGAAATCGGCGAGATTCCCTGGGACGCGAACATCTTTACGCGGGCGATCTCTGTGGAATCGGCGTACTACTGGCCGGACCCGGCTGCGGGCCTGCGGGAGATTTTCCGCGTGCTGCGCAGCGGGGGTTCGGCATGGATCCTGATCAACTACTATCGCGACAATCCGCATTCCCACCAATGGGGACCCCTGCTGGCAGTGCCCACGCGCCTGCTGGCAGCCCAGGAGTGGGCCGACCTCTTTCGCGCTGCCGGCTTCACTGCGGTTGTACAGGAACGCGTCGTGGACCCATCCCCTTCCCCGGAGGTGTATACCGGGCGCTGGTTTGCCGACGCTGCGCAGTTGCGCGCATTCAAGGCGGAGGGGGCGCTGCTAGTTCACGGCTGTAAGGAATAGGCGCGCGGCCGCGGCTAACCCGGTCCAGGGCGCCCTTAGGGTATCTCTTTCGCCGCCTCAACCCCGCTCGCGTGTTTACACATGGCTACCTATTGCTAAATTAATAAGAACGTCCCAGGTTTCCCTCCAAGGACAAATAAGACGGACCCGCGGCAGGTGAAGGCGGCGATCAACGATGAATTTACTGGCTCCCAGATACTCGGTGCTTGTGGTCGACGACTCGCCGGTCTACCGGAAGCTCGTCGAACAAGTATTGAGCAAGGAACCGTATCAACTGCTTTTCGCGCAGAATGGCGAAGAGGCGCTGAAGCTTTTCCACGAGCACGGGCCAAGCATCGTTTTGACCGACTGGATGATGCCGGATCTTTCTGGGCCGGAATTGTGCCAGCGGATTCGCGCCGACGTCACCCGCCCCTATACCTATCTGATTCTGATGACCAGCAGCACGGAGAAGGGCAACGTGGTGAAGGGCCTGGCGGCAGGCGCCGATGACTATCTGACCAAGCCTTTCGATCCGGGCGAAATGCTGGCGCGTATGGGCGTCGGCCAGCGCATCATCGAATTGAATCGCGAGCTTTCCGAGAAAACCCGCCGTCTTGAGGAGGCCGCGCGCACTGATCCTCTGACGGAATTGCCCAACCGGCGAGCCATCGAAGAATGGGCATTTAAACAATTGCGTGGAGCCTCGCGGCATGGATTCCCGCTGTGGGTGGTGGTGGGCGATATCGACAATTTCAAGCGCATCAACGACACCTTTGGCCATGATGCCGGCGACATCGTGCTGAAGACCTTCGCGCATGTGCTGAAGAAAAATACGCGCATCTCGGATATTTGCGGGCGATTGGGTGGCGATGAATTTCTGCTGGTGATTACGCACGTGGATGCGGCGAACGTGGAGAAAGCAGTCGATCGTTTTCGCGAACAATTTGCCGAGCTATCGTTTCCATTACAAGGGCAAAGCGTGAAAGTAACCGCAAGCTTCGGCGTCGCCGGCTGCTTGGGGAGAGAAGATACTCAAGATTTCACCGCGCTGGTGCGCAAGGCCGATCAGATGTTGTATGAAGCCAAGCGCAACGGCCGCAATCAGGTGAAAGCGCTCTTGCCTGTTACGGATTAGACGATTGGTGTTCTGCCAGTCGCTTTCCCCACTTTATTTTTGCGATTGGCGCGCGTCGCGCTTGAATTGTGCCATCACCAGGCGAATTTCGTCGAAGGTGAAATCGTCGGGCAGCGCGTCCTTAATGGGCTTCATCCATTCCGTGCCGACGCGTGCGCAGGTGGCGCGAATCTGTTCAGCTTTCGCAGGCGGCATCCACTGTGGCTGAAACTCGATTTCGCCTTTTTCCAGCAAATCGGCCACATGCACGATTACGGTGGAAACTTTCCGCCCGCGCAACTGCGCAATTTCCTCGAACGAATGTCCCTTCTTCAGCAAATCCAGCGTTTCTTCTGACGGGCTGGCCGGGCGCGCGTGCCATTCCTTGCTGGCGCGTTCTCCCTTTGCGAAGCGCTGCAACGCGGCAAGAATTTCTTCGCCGTACACTTCGCATTTCTTTTCGCCCATGCCAGAGATGCGGCGCAGATCGGCGATGCTTCGCGGCTGCACGCGGCACAATTCATCCAGGGTCGCATCGTGCATCACGATGAATGCGGCAATCATTTTCTGCCGGGCCACGTTGCGCCGCCATTCGCGCAGGAATTCGCGCAATTCTTCATCGACCGGAATCGCGGGAGCGGTTTCGTAGATTTCCTGTTCGATCGCGCGGATGGGATTGCGCCGCTGTGTGCTGTGCCGTGCGGCTGAAGAACCACTCGTATGCGCGTTTGTCGACCCGCCTTTTCTTCCTTTGCGGCGGCCTGACTCGAACCACGCAGGCGCGCCCGCACACGCATCGCAAATCCCACAGCCCTTCCCTTTCCAGATTTCGCCGAAATGTTCGCTGATCTGTTTCTGGCGGCACTCGCTGGATTTCACGAAGCTTTGCATCTGGTTGTAGCGATCCCAGGCGCGATCTTTTTCGCGGCTGCTGCCAATCTGGTTGATGAAAAACGCGCGCAGGCCGTTGTCGCGTTTCTGCCACAAAAGGCAGCAATCCGCGGGCAAGCCATCGCGTCCGGCGCGGCCCGTTTCCTGATAAAGCTGCTCGATGCTTTCCGGCAATCCCAGGCGAATCACCGCGCGCACATTCGGCTTGTTGATGCCCAGGCCAAACGCGATCGTGCCCACCAGCACGCGCGCTTCTTCGCTCATCCACTTTTCCTGATTTTCGCGTCGCGTGTTGGCGTCCATCTGCCCGTGGTAGCCGACAGCCGCGATATCGTTCTCGCCGAGCAGATCAATAATGTCGCCAACACGCGCCACCGTGGGCGAATACACAATTACGTTGCCTTCTTTCACGCGTTCCACCGCCGCGAGCAGCATTTCATCCTGCAGGTCGCCGGGGCATTCCTTCACCAGGTAGCGCAGATTTTCGCGACGAAAGCTGGACACTGATTTGAACGGATCGTTCAGCCGCAACTGCTGCACAATATCGTGGCGCACTTGTTGCGTGGCGCTGGCGGTAAACGCGGCGATGGGTAACTCGGGAAAGATTGTGCGCAGCTTGCTGAGCTGGCGATATTCGGGGCGGAAATCGTGGCCCCACTCGGAGATGCAGTGCGCCTCGTCGATGGCGAAAAACGAAACAGGCACGCGCTTCAGCCATTCGGCGGTCCCATCCATCACAGCGCGCTCCGGCGAAACGTACATCAAGCGGTATTCGCCCGTAGTGGCTTTCTTTTTTACTTCGGCGCGCTCGGACTCGACCACCGCGCTATTCAGGAATACGGCGGGAATGCCCATCTGCCGCAGTTGCGCCACTTGGTCTTGCATCAAGGCGATCAGCGGCGAAATCACCACGGCGGTTTTCTTTTCGGCGAGCACAGCGGGCAACTGGTAGCACAGCGATTTGCCGCCGCCGGTGGGCATCACCACGCAGCAATCACGGCCCGCGGAAAGGCTGCGCACAATCTCTTCCTGCTTGGGACGGAACGCGCTATAGCCCCAATATTTCTTCA
>DATAPT010000045.1:0-2964 GCA_036265065.1 Candidatus Acidiferrales bacterium
GGACTAAAACCGCACAGGCTGAAGCCTATGCCACAAAAACCGCTTAATCCGCCAAAGCTTCTTCGTGGATTGCCTTCATCCCGGGATGTTCGATATCTGGCAGGAAAGCAGCAAGCAGTCCCATCGCCGGGAGATAAGAACAAACCAAATACACAAAGTTTATGCTGGTTAAATCAGCGAGCCAGCCGAGCACCGCCGCGCCCAGCCCCGCCATGCCGAACGCAAATCCAAAGCACAGCCCTGAAATCATTCCCACTTTTCCTGGAACCAGTTCCTGCGCGTAAACCACAATCACGGAAAATGCGGAAGCCAGAATCAGTCCAATTACTACGCTGAGAATTTCAGTCCACAGCAGATTGGAGTACGGCAGCAGCAAGGTGAATGGCAGAACGCCGAGAATCGACACCCAAATCACGCTCTTGCGGCCGATGCGGTCGCCAACCGGTCCGCCAATCACCGTACCTGCCGCAACCGCGCCAAGAAAAACAAAGAGGTGAACCTGCGCGCTCTCTACCGACAAGTGAAACTTGCTGATCAAATAGAACGTGTAGTAACTCGTCAAACTCGCCAGATAAACAAACTTTGAAAACAACAGCGCCATCAAAATGGCTATGGATGCGGTGATCCGAGCGGTCGACAAATTCGGCCCCTTCTCCACATGCTTCGCGCTGAATTTTTTCCAGGTTAGTCGGCGCTTCTTGGCCCAACTGCTCACGCCGGTGAGTAGAATCATTCCCAACAAAGCAGCCAGCGTGAACCAGGCAATGCTGGCCTGACCTCTCGGCATGACGATAAAAGCCGCGAGCAAGGGCCCGAGCGAAAGGCCTGCGTTTCCCCCTACCTGGAAAAGTGATTGCGCGAGCCCATGCTGCCCGCCGGACGCCATGCGCGCCACGCGCGATGACTCCGGATGAAACACAGATGAGCCCGTCCCAACAAGCGCCGCGGCAATGAGCAAAGCTGAAAACGTGTGCGCAGCGGAAAGCAGTACAAGTCCGATGAGCGTTGCTCCCATTCCTACGGGCAAAGAATACGGTTTGGGATTCTTATCGGTATAAAAACCGATCAATGGTTGAAGCAGCGAGGCGGTTGTCTGGTACGTAAGTGTGATCAATCCGATCTGCGTGAAATTCAGATTGAAGGAAGTTTTCAGCAGCGGATAAATAGCAGGGAGCAGCGACGCGAGCATGTCGTTCACAAGGTGGCAGACGCTGATCGCGCCCAGCACTTTGAAAACAACTTCATTCCCCGCATCGACTAATGTTTCAGACTGAGTTGCTGCCAAGGTCTTTCCCCCGCCCCCGAGGACACAACGCACCGGTGGAACCGGTCTCTCATATTGTAGCAAGAAGGGTTGACGATTTCACGGAACGGGGCCGTTTAGATGACCGGCAGCGTTTACGCCACGCCCGCTTGATGCATCACAGGTTCGGATTTGGTGCGAATTTCGCGCGCAATTTCATAGGGATCGCCCTGCTGAAATTTCGGCAGGAAAAGTTCCACAGAAAGCGGCCCGGCATATCCCTTTTCCGAAAGCTTGCCGAGTATCCGTGTCAGCGGGGCGATTCCGTCACCGGGAATGATGCGCGAATACAAATCCAGCATCTCTCGCGGGATATCCGGCACATCCTGAAAATGCACGTGGCCGATTTCCCCGACGCGAATCGTGTCGAGGTCCTCAAGCTTGTTGAGCCCGGACCAGAAATGATAGCAGTCCAACATCGGCTCAATGTTTGGATGCGCCGCCGCGCGCGTCAGCTTGAGCAACGTCGGCAGAGTAGAAATGAGGGTGGATGCGCGCATGAATTCAATTCTGAGTTTCATGTCAAATTGTTTGGCCACTTCTCCCGCGTCATACATATTGTCAGGAGCGGCTTTGTAATCCTCATCCGAAACTTTTTTTGTGCAGGTGGTCGGAGAGTAGACGCCGTGCAGGCCCATGTTGGCATACATTTCGCAGCGCTTTTTCAGATTGTCCAGCGCCGCGGCGCGATTCGGATTCGGCTCCCATAGCTCGATTACACCAGTCGCGGCGTGAACGAGATTCAACCCGAGATCGGTGATCACGCGCCGCGCAGCTGCCAGGTCATCCGTCTTCAGGAATTCATCCAGCAAAACATTTGTGATTTCCACATCCTTGATCCCCGCGCGAGCCCATCCCTCCAGCGACTTGCGGTATCCCGCCGCGTTCGATGTGTTCTGGTGCATGGCAAGCGTCATCTTCTTTGACCCTGCGGCGCTCGCTAAAGAACCGGTCGCGGCAATCGCTACGGGAGTCAATAGCATTTCTCTTCTGGAAAGCATGTCCATCGAATTTCCCCTCTCATGCGCTGCTCGAATTTGCATTTGTTTTTGTAGCTCGGTTGCCTTTGTAGCTCGCCTCTTCAGAGGCGAGGGTTTAGAGTTCGTTACATCTAAATCCCCGCCTCTGAAGAGGCGGGCTACAGCAGCCATTTCCCTTTTCGCCCAATGTTGGAAAAATCCGCGATCTACCCCTTCGGCACTGGCGGCCAAATTCGCAAGGCGCTATTCGGCCCGTTTGGCGCGTGTACCAACTCCGGAACCACGGAGTGTCCATTCAACCCCAAGGGAGATTTCGCGACAGCCGGAGCGTAGTCACGATCGAAACCTTCCTTCGACGCGAACTCATAAATAATACCGTGCTTCGCCCATCCAGCCACGGAATTGAGTTTGCGCACGCGAACACAGGACGGCGTCGCGCACATTTTCGGCAACCGTTCGAGCACATACCCGGCGTGCATTTCTTCTTCGAACTCCAGCACGCAATCGAAACTTCCCACCTGAATGCACGGCGTGCCCAACATTCCCTCTTTATACGCGCTGTGCGCTGTGCCTTCGCGCCGCCCCGTCTCCGTAAAAATATTCATGCGCTCGCCCGCTCGCATCGCGAGCATTTTTTTATCCTTCTCCGGCAGCGCCGCATTCAGGACACTGGGGACGGGA
>DATAPT010000046.1:0-2368 GCA_036265065.1 Candidatus Acidiferrales bacterium
GATCAGAAACCTCGGGTTACGATAGTTTCCCCGTATACAGCGCCATCCCAACGGCGGCGTCCATCTTCATTCGTCCGAGGGCATGGATTTCCTTGTGGCTGCGAATGCCACCTGCGGCCGTGATGGGGCGCTTTGTCGCGCGGCGCAGCGAGCGAAACCATTTTAGATTCGTTCCACGCATGGTGCCTTCCGCGTCCACGTAGGTGCACAAGAATCCAGAGGCATACTTTTCCAGTTGAGGAATAACTTCGTCCGGGCGCAAGCGCAGTTTATCCTGCCAGCCGCGAACCAGAATTTTTCCTCCTTCCGTGTCCAGCGCGACGATCACGCGCTCTTTTCCAATTTTGGCGGCGAGGCGGCTCAGAAATTTTTCATTTATATTTCCATCTTTAAACGCCGCGCTGCCCACGATGATTTTTTCCGCGCCCCAGCCAGCAATTTTTGCCGCCTGCGCAACCGTGCGAATGCCGCCTCCCACGCGAACGCGCATTTTGCGTTTATTCGCGGCAACGCACAATCCGCGCACGAGCCTGCCATTGCTTCCCTTGCGCATCGCGGCGTCCAGATCGATCACGTGGATCAGCGGATGGCTGCCGAACCGCTCCAGCAAACCAAATACGTCGTCCACCGCGAGCTTCAATTTGCGGCCGTGGACGAGTTGTACGGCGCGCCCGTCTTGCAGGTCGATACATGGAATCATCATGTGTGTGATTAGCCCGTCTGGCGAACCGAGATGCCTCGCTCGCCAAGAAAATGTTTAAGCTCTCCGAGTCCCTGAATGCTGTCGTGAAAAATCGATGCAGCTAGAGCCGCATCGGCGCGGCCCGCTCCGAAAACTTCGAGAAATGTTTCGGGAGTATCCGCGCCGCCCGAGGCGATCACCGGAACGGTTACTGCGCGAGAAATCGCGGCGGTAAGTGGGCAATCGAAACCGGAGCGCGTCCCGTCTTTATCCATGGAAGTGATCAGAATTTCTCCCGCGCCCGAATCGACTCCGCGGCGCGCCCACGCCACTGCATCCATTCCGGTGGGAACGCTGCCGCCGCGCACGAACGCTTCCCAATGATCGCCCACGCGTTTGGCGTCAATCGCGAGGACTACGGCCTGGGAACCAAATTCCGCGGCCAGTTCCGTAAGCAATGCGGGGTTGCGGATCGCCGCGGTGTTCACCGTAAGCTTGTCGGCGCCCGCGCGCAGAATCGCGCGGCCTTCGTCCACATTGGCAACGCCGCCGCCAGCCGTCAATGGGATCGCTAATTCAGCAGCGACTCGGCGGATCGTTGCAAGAAATGTGGGGCGATGGTCGCGCGACGCGGCGATATCCAAAACCACGAGTTCATCCGCGCCCTCGATGTTGTAGCGCGCGGCAAGCGCGGCGGGGTCTCCAGCGTCGCGCAAATTCACGAAGTTCACGCCTTTGACGACGCGCTCGCCGTCTGTATCGAGGCACGGAATAATGCGGCGCGCAAGGCTCATCGTTTCCCGTCCGCATGCGCAACAAAGTTGGAAAGAATTTTCGCTCCGACCGGGCCGGATTTTTCCGGATGAAATTGCGTGGCAAAAACATTCCCATGTTCGAGCACAGCCACGAACGAAGCGCAGTGATCGCAAAATGCGACGCCCGCTTCGCCGGCATCGAGTGCAGCATAGGAATGCGCGAAATAAAAATAGGCGTCCTCCGGCACGCCCTCCAGCAACTTGCTGGGGCGAGCGCGGCGCAGCTGGTTCCAGCCCATGTGCGGCAGGCGATCGACCGGCGGCAAGGCGGAAACTTTTTGCGGAAACAGCGCGAGGCCCGCATCTCCGGGCGCTTCCTCGCTCGTCGCGAACATGGCTTGCAGGCCGAGGCAAATTCCAAGCAGCGGCGTCCCACGCGAAACGGCTTCGCGTAATGGCGCCACCAGCGCGCGTTCATCCAGCGAGCGCATAAGCGCGCCGAAATGTCCTACGCCCGGAAGGATGAGAGCATCGCATCCCGCGAGAGCTTCGGGCGTGGACGCGCGGCGCGATTCCACGCCAAGTCGCGTCAATGCCCGTTCCACCGAGGGCAGATTTCCAGCGCCGTATTCCACGAGTGCGATGTTCATAGCAGGCCTTTCGTGCTGGGAAGCACTTTTTTCAATTGTTTGTCGCGCGTGGCCGCAAAACGCAACGCGCGCGCGAATGCCTTGAAAATGGCTTCCACCTGATGGTGGGACGATCTTCCGTATAACAAACTCAGATGCACATTGGCACCCGCAGCTTGCGCGAAGCCGCCGAAAAAATCTTCCAGCAATTCCGTTTGCATGCCGCCTACGTGCTTAGCTGAAAATTTCCACTTGCAAACAAGGTGCGGGCGTCCGCTGAAATCGATTGCGGCGGCTGCAAG
>DATAPT010000047.1:0-4976 GCA_036265065.1 Candidatus Acidiferrales bacterium
ACGGAATTCGCACCGGGCAAAACTTACGGTTCCGGCAGCATGAAACCGATCAATTATTTTCTCGAGTTGACGGAAGGTCGCGTGCCCGTCCCGAAGAATCTGAATATTCGCGCCATCGAAGAGGTGGTCGAATCCAACGCATTCACGCTGCAGTTCAATCAATACGCCTCGCGGCGCGCGGCGGACTGGAAGGCGCGCGGCTTCATGGAAACTTTGATTGACTTCCCCTCGCTCAATGCGCGCTCAAAATTTTGGGGTGACGACGAACGCGCTTCCTTCAAGAACTGGGAAGAAATGGACGACATGCGCAACGGTCTCGGGGAACGCCAGGGAATCGACGAGCACATCATGATGCGCGAATTGCTGCGGCGCGTGGAAATGAAAGTGATCATGGAAAACCATCTCGATGCTGTGGTCCGCGTCCATTACTCACTGCCGCCGGGAAAAATAGGCCTCGCAGGCCAGCCGGAACCGCCGGACGACATTCGCGGCGAGCTTCGCATGGGCCCATTCTCTGGCGTGACCGAAGTTTTGATTCCCGCCGGCTACGTGCGAACCGTTTATGATCCCGTCTTCGTGCTGAGCGGCGATAAGAGACGATACATCGCGACCAACAACAACACGCCAACAACTTTGCCCGCGCCCGGCTTGCCGTTCTCCCTTGTTTTTCGAGCGGAGCCAGGGAAGGAAGACGTCATTCTGAAGGTTGCATCGTCCTACGAGGCAGCTTCCAAACGCCGCGTTCCTCCGAACGGGTTTGGCCCGGTGGCAGGCGAACCCTAGAACGATCGATATGCATTTAAAATTCTGGGCGGCTGCAATGCCGTGGCCTTCCCCGGCTCCGGCTTTCCAGCGTACTGGAACTGCTATACCTCATCGCCATAGAAATCGCCGCTAATTTCTGTCTAACACGCGGTTATTCATTGACATTTATAATATAATAAGAGTAAATACGCCTACTTTATTCGACGTCTCTCTGCGAGCGCAGTTATGTTTCGCTTTGATATTTCCAGATATTGGCAACTTGGCTTGGATCTAACTTTTCAATAAATACAGAAAGGTTGTGGTTTTTTCTTCCGAGGGTCTCTCTTCATCAGGTCCTGGGAGTAGCCACTTACATGCGACGGATTTTCGCTCATCGCTATCTGGGGGCAATTTTGTTGGCATCGGTGTCCGTTGCCCTCCCTGTGTTTACGGCCAGCACTCCGCCGAGTATTACGACCCAGCCTTCGAGCAAGACGGTTCTCGCCGGACAAACCGCCGCATTTTCGGTAGGGTCCACGGGCTCAGCGCCGCTTAAGTACCAATGGAGGAAAAACGGAGTAAACATCAACGGTGCAACCTCCGCTTCCTATAACACGCCGACTACGACGATCGCAGACAACGGCGCTCAATTCGCGGTAGTTGTAACCAACTCAATCGGGACGGTTACCAGCAGCACTGCTCTGCTCACGGTAAATCCCGTCTTTGCGCCATCCATCACCACGCAGCCGGTGGGACAGTCCGTTACGACGGGGCAGAAAGCGACTTTCTCCGTTATCGCCGCCGGCACCGCCCCCCTTAAATACCAATGGAAGAAAAATGGAAAGTCGATCAGCGGTGCCACGTCCGGTTCCTACACAACTCCGGCCACCACCAATTCGGATAACGGCTCCCAATTCACTGTAACGATAAGCAACTCCGCGGGAACCGTGACCAGCAACGTCGCTACACTCGCCGTAATTCCGCCGCCTCCGCCCTTGATCACACAGCAACCCGCGGCGCAAGTGGTTCCACTCGGGCAATCGGCTACGTTTACAGTTGTTGCGACGGGCATCGCTCCTCTCAACTATCAGTGGTCAAGAAATGGTGTCGCGATCACAGGTGCAACTTCGGCCTTCTACACCACACCGGCCACGATGTCGATCGATAGCGGCTCTGCGTACGCTGTTATTGTCCGTAACGTTGGAGGCAGCGTCTCCAGCAATGCCGCAGTTCTTACGGTCACGGTTGCAGGGCCGCTATACTCAACCATATCCGTTGCTAATTTTGGGAATGTTAATCTCGGAAGCGCGAGCAATGCGCAGGTACAGTTTTCTAATTTCGGTACGGCAAGTGTCGCTCTGTCAAATGTTCTTGTTTCCGGAGCCGGCTACTCCGTCAGCGGCATATCCGCAGGATTGATTTTGCTCCCTGGCCAAAGCGCTAGTATGACAGTGACTTTTGCGCCCGCCGCTACCGGACTCGCGGCGGGTGGCGTGACAATCACGAGCAATGCTGTAAATTCTACGATCGCAATTTACTTCTCGGGAACGGGAATCCAGGTCACTTCGCACGCTGTCGATGTAGGATGGGACTACACTACGGTTCCGGTCGCCGGATTTAACGTCTACCGCGCGAGCGTCACGGGCGGTCCTTACAATTTGCTGAATAGTGGGGCCATTTCAGGAACTCAATACTGGGACCTGACTGTGGTTAGCGGGCAAAGCTACTTCTACGTGGTCACTTCCGTCGGGTTTTATGGGACAGAGAGCGCAAATTCTTCTGAAGTTTCAGCCGTAATACCGACTCCATAAGCTGAAGTAAAAATTCTAGACAACATCTAAAAGTTGAACTATGGTTGCACCCATGAGAATTCCCCACCTTGCATTTAAACTGCTCGCCGTTGGTATTTTCATGGCAATGCTCGCCGGCTCAATCGTGGCCGGGCAGGGAACCGCTCCCGTGGGGAAGTTGGTTTTGTTCGCCGACCTGAATGCCTTTGGTCCCGCTTCCAATCCCGACAGTTGCATCGCGAGGAATCGATACAAGAAAGGCGAAACGGTGGGGTTCCGTCTTTATGCTGTGGACGGCGGAACGAACGAGGCTGAAGCCTCCGCCGAAGTCACCGTGCACATCAGCTTTGGGGGAAAAACTTTCGATCTCCCGGCGCTGTATCGCGGCGTCCCGCACAAAACTCCTTCGGGCGGCAACATGCCGATCCATGTGGGCATGTGGACCACCAAGTGGATCGTTCCAGCCGATGCGCCGACGGGCATCATTAATTATTCGGCGACCGCGCGTGACAAATCCGGCCGCACTGCCGAATGGAAACCGATAGGTGGCGAACCATCTCTCCTAACAATCGTTCAATAACCGAGAAATTTCTGACCAGGCATTCGCTCCATTGGTGCACCCATTTGTTTTTTGCACTGTGCTTCTTTTTTTACGCTCAGTTTACTGCGCCTGTTGTATTAGCTGGGGATGCACTGCAAGGTGCTGCGATACCACACGCGGAATCTTTCAAAAAGCTCGAACTGATTTACGACAAACCTATTGTCGGCGCGAAAGTGCGGGCCACCGCTTCAGGTTTGCCTCCCGGAAAAATTGTGGAGCTCCAATGGGCAACTGTGAACGGCGGCTGGGTGATCGAAAATTATTACTTCTTCCGAGGAAAGAAATTTTCTAAAGATACTTTGTCGCTCGGAAAATTTTCAGTGAGTGATGATGGTCGCCTGGACGCGACATTCGCGATTCCCGAGGATTACGGCGGTGTCCATGATGTAATGGCGACTATCGATGGCCAAGCGGTCGCTCAAAATGGAGTGGAGGTCACGCAAAGCTTCGAGATGTCTCCGTTGTCCGGCCCGATCGGAACGCCAATTGAATTGCGGGTCAAAGGGCTCGGCTGGCGAGCGATGGAAAGCACTTGGGTCGTAAACTGGGATAATCGCGGAGTTGGATTTGTTACCGCGGTCAGCACACGCGGGACTGCGGTAGCTCGTTTTCGGGCAACAGGCCCCATAGGTAATCATCCCGTAAAAATATATACAGGGTGGCAGGGGCAAAGTTATTTGAATTTTGAGCAGGCTCCGAACGCGTATCTGCCGCGGCCCGATTTCACTTTCCACACAACTCCTGGCAGATCATCCACGCCGGGCGTCTATGCTGACGAATACCAGCCGTATCGTTTGCCGGAATCGGAAATTCACGTCGCGAATGGAAAGTTAAGCGTCAGTCCAACGCAAGGGCGTGTCGGTGAGCATGCAATACTTCGCGGCGAAGGGTTTCCGGCCAACTCGACTCTCGACCTGGTTTGGCAGACGTACTCCGGAAGCCGCGTGAGCGGCAACGGATTCAAGCCGCGGGAAGATTCGTTCACGAAAATTAAAGTGGGAAGCAACGGAAAAATCGAATTCGCACTTACGATTCCGCTGGATCTCGGCGGGCAGCATGGCCTCGAACTGCGCGAGGGAGAAAAGCCTCTCGCTCGCGCGTATTTTGCAATCGAAACCAGCATCGTGAGCATCGAGCCAACCTCCGGCCCTGCCGGGACGCCCATCACGGTTCACTTGAATGGCGTAGGCTGGACGGAGTACGACAATCTTTACGCGGCTACGTACGATAACGCGTATATGGGATATGCCTGCGGATTCAATTCGCAGGGCGACGTCGTTTTCACTTTCAGGGCGGCAGGCGAACCCGGCACGCACCTAATCGATCTTTTTCCCGGGATTTACCAGGGCCCGCCCGAAGAAAAACAACTCCTATACCGCATCCCGCAGTTAACCTACGCAGATGATCATCCAGGAAATAAAATTCCCGCGCTGCACTTTAAATTTGAAGTGACTCGGTAGCTTTTTCACCTTCTGCGTTTGGTTCTTCGTTTATGGCTTGGTTGGATTGATTGATGCGATGCGGGGAAAAAGCTCGACAACAAAATAAAATGACGGGATGGAATGAGGAATTATGGATCTACTACTGAAAGGCAAAAAAGTATTGGTGACGGGTTCTACGGCCGGAATTGGTTTTGCGACGGCGCGCGCACTCGCGGCTGAATCCGCGTCTGTGATTGTGAATGGACGAGGGCAGGCTCGCGTGGATGCCGCCATCAAGGAAATTCAGAAACTACATCCCCACGCGGATGTTACGGGAGTCGCGAGCGATGTTTCCAACGCGGCGGGCTGCAAGAAGCTGGTTCAAGCCGTGGAAGCGGTCGACATTCTGGTCAATAACAT
>DATAPT010000048.1:0-4857 GCA_036265065.1 Candidatus Acidiferrales bacterium
CCGCAGGCTGAAGCCCGCGCCACTGGAGCTCATGAAATCATGTCAGCGTCGAAACCAATGATAGACACCGAAATTAAAGTCACGCCGGAACTGGCGGCAGAGCACGGCCTTACCTCCGACGAATACGCACGCATTCAGAAAATTCTGGAGCGCGATCCGAATTTCACGGAGCTCGGCATCTTTAGCGTGATGTGGAGCGAACACTGCTCCTACAAATCGAGCAAGGTGCATCTGCGCCGCCTGCCCACGCGCGGCCCGCAGGTTTTGCAGGGGCCGGGAGAAAACGCCGGCGTTGTGGACATCGGCGATGGCTTGGCCGCCGCATTCAAAATGGAATCGCACAACCACCCCAGCTACGTCGAGCCATTTCAAGGAGCAGCCACCGGCGTTGGCGGAATTCTGCGCGACATTTTTACAATGGGCGCGCGTCCCATCGCCGTGCTCGACTCGCTGCGCTTCGGTCCGATTTCACTTCCGCACGCAAACGCTAAAACTTCAGCCGATGTTGACGGGGAAACAGTGGCGCACAACCGCCGCATCCTCGAAGGAGTGGTGCGCGGCATTTCACATTATGGAAATTGTTTCGGCGTTCCAACCGTCGGCGGCGAAGTGCAATTTGAGGCAGGCTATTCCGCGAATCCTCTCGTCAACGTCCTGGCACTGGGCATCGCGAAGAAGGAAGATTTATTTTTCGCCAAGGCGCGCGGCGTTGGCAATCCCGTCATTTATGTAGGCGCAAAAACCGGCCGCGACGGAATTCATGGCGCGTCCCTGCTTGCCTCCGCCGAATTCACGGAAGAGTCGCAGCAAAAACGGCCCAACGTGCAAGTGGGCGACCCATTCATGGAAAAACTTTTGCTCGAGGCCTGCCTCGAAGCGATGAAGACCGGCGCAATCGTAGCCATCCAGGATATGGGCGCGGCGGGACTTACCAGCACATCGTGCGAGATGGCGTCGCGCGGCGGCCTCGGCATCGAAATGGAACTTGCGCGCGTGCCGCAACGCGAACCGGGCATGACGCCCTACGAAATGATGCTCAGCGAATCGCAGGAGCGCATGCTGCTTGTCGCGGAACGCGGGCGCGAGCAGGAAGTTCTAAAAGTGTTCGCCAAATGGGGCCTGGATGCGGTCGAAATCGGACGCGTCACCGAAGCTGGGCTCGTCCGCATTTTGCATCACACAAAAATGGTCGCGGAAATTCCCGCACACGCACTGTCCGAAGAAGGACCAGTCTACCAGCGCCACATTGCTGCGCCGGCGCCGGTAACCAACGAGCGTCTTGTCGAATTCGCCGCGCCAGGGAAAAATCTCACCGAAAATTTTCGAGCTCTGCTCGCGGCGCCCGCGATTGCATCGAAGCGCCTGATCTGGGAACAGTACGATTACATGGTACGCACCAACACAATCGAAGCTCCGGGCGCGGGCGACGCCGCAGTTGTACGGATTAAAGGAACAAAACGCGCACTCGCGCTTGCGACAGACGGCAATGGCCGCTGGTGCCGTCTCGATCCATTTGTCGGCGCGCAACTGGCCGTGGCGGAAGCCGCGCGCAACGTGGCATGTTCCGGCGCGAAGCCCATGGCCGCAACGAATTGCCTGAATTTTGGCAGCCCCGAAAAACCGGAAGTGATGTGGCAATTCAGCCGCGCGATCGACGGCATCTCCGAAGCATGCATCGCGCTCGAAATTCCCATCACCGGCGGCAACGTTAGTTTTTATAACGAAACGCTTGGCCGCTCCATCGATCCGACGCCCGTTCTCGGCGTCCTTGGCATGATTGAAAATGCTCCGCGAGCACTGGGCATGGCCTTCCGCACAACGGGCGATGCGATTTTGCTGCTCGATGGAAATACAAACGCATTAAGCTCTGACGCGAATGGCGCGAAAGAATTTTCGTCCTCGGAATATGCGAGGACCCTGCAGGGCGTCGAAGCCGGCGCTCCTCCCGCCGTAAATCTCGCAGGGGAAAAACGGCTGATCAATTTGCTGGTGGCGCTGGCGCGCGAAGGCCAGCTGCAATCCGCGCATGACGTAAGCGATGGCGGCCTGGCCGTTACGCTCGCCGAATCGTGCTTCGCGAGCAACGGCCTCTCGGCGGAAATTTCGCTAAAGAGCAAAGAGCCGGACGAGGTGGCGCTCTTCGGCGAACGCGGCGCGCGCGCAGTCGTATCAGTTACTCCTGAAAATGTTGCCGCCGTGCGCCGGATTGCGGCACAATATGAAGTGGCAGCGATCGAAGTTGGCCGAGTCGCCACAGGCGAATTCCGCATCGAATTGAATGGACAGATTTTGGTCAGCGCCGAAGTCCCCTCTCTCGCTGACGTGTGGAGCGGAGCCCTCGGACGGCTTCTGAGCTAGAAGCAATGGCACAAATGGTCAGTCACTCAAAGTTTGCCGGAATGGCAGAGGCAAGAGTGTCTGAGTGGGAATGCGATCTTGGTTTTTTGTAGCGCTCGCCTTCAGGCGAGCATTTGCTTGAAACCACAATGCCCGCCTGAAGGCGGGCGCTACATAAACCTCCGGAAGGCAGAATGAATCATTTGATCGAAATTGAAAATGACCGGTTTCATGATCACTGCGGAGTGTGCGGCGTTTTCGGCCATCCCGAAGCCTCGAAGCTCGCCTATCTGGGTCTCTACGCGCTGCAACATCGCGGACAGGAATCCGCGGGAATCGTTTCGAGCGATGGGCGCGAGCTGCACATGGAAAAAAGCATGGGCCTGGTCGCCGATATTTTTCAGCCCCATGTCCTCGCGCGATTGCCGGGAGAAGCGGCGCTGGGCCACACGCGCTATTCCACTGCCGGCGATACTTCCCTGATGAACGCGCAGCCAATTCTGATCGACTGCAATAAAGGCAAGCTCGCTCTCGGGCACAACGGAAACTTGCCGAGCGCCGCGAGAATGCGCCGCACGCTTGAACATCGCGGCTCGATTTTCCAAACCACGAGCGACACGGAAGTCATCGTGCACCTCATCGCACGCAGCCAGGCACGCAATCTTTCAAGCGCTCTGGCCGATGCGCTCAACCAGGTCGATGGCGCCTATTCCCTGCTCGTGCTCACGCGCGACGAAATGTACGCGCTGCGCGATCCGCGCGGCTTCCGTCCTCTGGCGCTCGGGCAGCTCGATGGCGCCTGGGTCGTGGCATCGGAAACGTGTGCGTTCGATTTAATCGGCGCGACGTATGTGCGCGACATCGAGCCCGGAGAAATGCTGCGCATCTCGCGCTCCGGAATCGAGTCCTTGCGCTTCGCTGCGCCAAAGCCCATGCAGCAATGCATTTTTGAGCATGTGTATTTTGCGCGCCCGGACAGCCTGGTCTTCGGCCGCGTGGTCGAGCAAAGCCGCGAAATGCTCGGCCGCATGCTCGCGCGCGAACATGGCGTTCCGGCTGACATCGTTGTGCCCGTGCCTGACTCCGGCGTGCCCGCAGCAGTCGGTTATTCGCAGGAATCCGGCATCCCGTTTCGCATGGGGTTGATTCGCAATCATTATGTTGGCCGCACATTCATCGAGCCGCAGCAATCCATTCGCGACTTTGGCGTGAAGCTGAAACTCAATCCCGTGCCGGAACTTCTGCGCGGAAAGCGCGTCGTCTTGGTGGACGATTCCATCGTGCGCGGAACTACCAGCCGCAAGATCGTGCGCATGGTCCGCGAAGCGGGCGCGGCCGAAGTGCACATGCGCATCAGCTGCCCTCCGACGATTTCGCCCTGCTATTACGGCGTCGATACGCCGACGCGCGAGGAATTAATTGCGTCCGATGAATCGCGCGTGCGCCCACACCTCACAGCGGAAGAACTCGCAGCGTTTGAAGCAAAATTGGATCAAGGCGCGCTTCCAGCCGATCGCGAGCAGCGCTCCATTGAAGAAATTCGCCAGTATCTGGGTGCAGACACTTTGGGTTATGTTTCTCTGTCGAATTTGAAGCTCGCGGTGGATGATACGCGTGGCTCGTTCTGCACTTCCTGCTACACGGGAGTGTACCCGGTAGACGGGGCGCAAGCCGAACTCGAATCACGAACCGTGGAAATCGATGTACCCGCCGTGGAAATTCAGGTGATACCGAATGAACGCTGAAGAAACGCTTCCGGTTGTAACGCCAGCTAAACCGGACATTAATAAGATTATTCTCCGCGAAGCGCTGTCCTGGCTTTGGGTGATTCTGGCATTTTTGTTCATCACGGGAACGATTGTGCAGGCGCGCGTGATTCCCTCCGGCTCCATGGAGAGAACCTTGCTGGTCGGCGATCATCTATTGATGAGCCGCTTCGGGTACGAAGCCGAATTGCCGATGACGCCGCTGCACATGCGCCTTTGGCGCGATCCGCATCGCCAGCAGATTATTGTTTTTCGCGCGCCGCTGCCCGGAACTCCCGATTACATCAAGCGCCTCATCGGATTGCCTGGCGATGAACTGGAAATTCGCGAAGGCGTAGTATCCATCAATGGCAAGCCGCTGAAGGAACCCTACCGCGCCGACCCGCCGAACCCGACCGACAACTACGGCCCAGTGACCGTTCCGGCCGGCGAATATTTCATGATGGGGGACAATCGCGACGATTCCTACGACAGCAGGTACTGGGGATTTGTGCCCAGAGCAAATATTATCGGTACTCCCATCATGGTGTATATGTCCATCGACGCGCCCGAGGAAACCTGGAATCCGGGGCACGTTCGAGATCGCATGACCGCCTACGCAAGCATTCTGCTGCATCCGAGCATTGTGCGCTGGCGGCGTATCTTCAAGTTTTTTTAACCGGACAATTATTTTAATCGGCCCAGTGTTCTAATCTTACGGGAGCACGCCGCCCGGCTCCTCTCGCCACGGCAGAAAGAGTCAATGTTCATGGAC
>DATAPT010000049.1:0-1561 GCA_036265065.1 Candidatus Acidiferrales bacterium
ACCCGCCCACCGTATCCAGATGTGTAAAGTGCAATACCCCCTTCTCGTTTGACGGCCAAACTCGTTACGAAACGATGTCCGGCGGCATGCTGGACGCGGAAACAACTCCGCCAGGAACTTCAGCCGCGTGGTCCATGGTGGTCACTCCGCCAGCAGGTGCCGCAGCCGGCCAGGGCGGCGAACTTGTAGGAACGATTTTGGCCGATCGTTACGAAATCATTTCGCTTTTGGGCCAGGGTGGAATGGGCGCGGTTTACAAAGCGCGCGATACCGAACTCGATCGAATGGTTGCGCTCAAACTGATTCGTCCTGACCTCGCCAGCAATCCGGAAATCCTGCGGCGATTCAAACAAGAGCTGATTCTGGCCCGCGATGTCACGCACCGGAACGTCATCCGTATTTTTGATTTGGGGCAAGCCAACGGAATTAAATTCATCACGATGGAGTACGTGGAGGGACGCGACCTTCGCGCCCTTCTGCAGGAAAAAGGAAAAGTTTCCCCTGACGAAGCGGTCGAGATCGTCGCGCAGATTTGCCGCGCGCTGGAATCCGCGCATTCCGCCGGCGTCGTTCACCGCGACCTGAAACCCCAAAACATCATGCTGGACGCAAAAAATCGCGTTTATGTGATGGACTTCGGCATCGCGCATTCGCTGGAAACACCGGGCATGACGCAAACTGGCGCCCTGATGGGTACTCCCGAATACATGTCGCCCGAGCAGGCCAAGGGCTCAAAGATCGACGCGCGGTCGGATCTTTTTGCCGTGGGAATTATCTTTTACGAATTATTGACTGGCGTTTCTCCCTACAAAGCGGACTCTGCAATCGCTACGCTCTTGAAGCGCACGCTAGAGCGGCCTCTGTCTCCCACAGAAGTTGATCCTGCAATTCCGCAAAGCATCAGCGACGTGGTAATGAATTGTTTGGCCATCGACCGGGAGCATCGGTATTCCAGCGCCAGGGAAATTTTGGAAGATCTTGGGCAGGAAGGACCCACAGCAGGACGAACGATGGCGAGGACCCTCGCGCCTTCATTTCCTACCGTTGCGCCGACTCCACCACCGGCCAAAGTTCCATTCTGGGTTCGAAACCAAATCTGGATTGGGATAGGCATTGGAATATTTTTGCTGGCGGTCGCGGGATTTACTTTCCGAGGAAAAATATTTTCAGGATCATCCGCCCAGGGCGGCGCGCCTGTTGAGCAGGCTTCCCTTGCCATTCTGCCTTTTCGAAATGGATCCGGCGATCCATCGCTGGATTGGCTTGGGCCCAGCCTTGCCGACATGGTCAGCACGGACGTCGGGCAATCTGCGCGCTTGCGCACGATTTCTCCTGATCGTTTGCACCAGGTGCTCACGGACTTACGCGTCAGCCCCGGAACGGCCATTGATCCCGCCATGGTGGGACGCATCGCGGAATTCAGCAACGCGGACACCGTGGTTTCGGGGCAGTATGCAAAATTCGGCGAACAGATTCGCATCGATGCCACGCTCACGGATGTGAAGCACAATCGTACCGCCTCTTTGACCATCAATGCCGCGAGCGAAAAGGAAATCCCGGG
>DATAPT010000050.1:0-6387 GCA_036265065.1 Candidatus Acidiferrales bacterium
CTCTGCTGCGGACGATGAAATCATCGCCCTCGACAAGTCCGCGACGGCAGCCCTTTCCAATGGCGACAAAGCAGACCAGAGTAAATATCTGGATTCCGATTTTAGTTGGATTGACATCAAGGGAGTCATGCGCTTCGGCGACGATTCTTTCCGCGCTGGCATCAAGCCTGCCGTTCCTGTGGCCGACGACGTGAAATACCTCGAGCACAAATATGGCAATGTCGTCTGGCTTCAAACCAATCAAGGCAAGCGCTACTCGGCGCATTTCTGGGTGAAACGCCCCACCGGTTGGAAACTCTTGCACATGACGGAGATCGATGTTCACGAACGCGATTTTTCAACCGTGCGGCCGAATTACGAAGTGCCCTGCATCAATCCCTGCAAGGCTGTTCCCTACACGGCAGTCACCGCGAATGAAAAGGCAGCGCTCGATGGTTGGCAGGAACAGGAATCCGGCAGGGAAGGAATGTGGGCCAAGCACATTGCGGACAATTTCGATCAGCGCGCGGCGATGACGTGGGGTGGACCAAGAGCGTCCAAAACGGAAATGGTCGCCATGCAGGCTCGCGCCAAACAGCAAAATGCGGGAAGGCCTGAAGTGGGCACGGCTCCGGCTTTGTTTATTCGTTCATGGGATTTCGGAACAGCCGTGGTGATGATTTCCTGCCAGCCGACCTATGGCGATAAGGCGTATTGGTCCAGCCGCGTCCTCGCCCCGCTCGATGGCGTGTGGATGATGATGGAGAGCTACCACAATTACATCGATGCTTCGCCAGTCATGACCGCAGTGCCCATCGAGCAATCGAAAGATCCGCGCGCAACTGCCATGAAGTAAAAGCGGTCTTTTAACAAGCAGCGAAGGAATTTTCAAAAATTTAGTGAGCTAGTGCGCGTAGGATCCGGTTTTCAAATCGTCCAGAACGGATCCCGCGCGAGGCGCCCAGCCCAACTCTTTTTTAGCCTTTTCGCCGCTTACCTGTTGATCCAGGACAAGCGCATCCGCAAATGGCCCGAACGCTTTGCGCGCTTCTTCGAGCGGCCAGGATTCCGTTTTTCCTTTTGCTCCGGCTCCGATGCTTGCGGCCTCGGCCACTTCGGCAACTCGATAAGACGGGCCGTGCGACGCGTTATAGATCGACCCGGGCGCGGCTTTTTCCAGGGCGCGCACATAGAGTTGCGCAAGATCTTCGACATCCACAAAGGGCCACCGGTTTTGGCCGTCTCCCACAAAGCGTGTGGCTCCAGTTTCGCGCGCGGATTTCGTAAGCATGGCCGGAATACTTCCTCCGCGTCCGTAAACCAATGCCGGACGAATCACAATCGCGCGCACGCCGCGGCCCTGCGCCGCCAGGACTTCCTGTTCAATCGCAGGACGGTGAGCGACCAGCGGCGTGGGATTCACAGGGGTCTGTTCGGTGGCCACCTGATTTCCGGTGGAACCGAGTACCCACACGCCACTCGTATAAATGAACGGTTTTCCTGTACCTTCGAGCGCAGCCAGCATCGCCCGCACCGTAGCCAGGTCCGCCCGAGCGGAATTCGCATCATTCGTATTCGCCGTGTGAATCACGCCATCGGCTGTACGCGCCGCTGAGGCAACTGTCTCCGGCGTAAGCAGGTCGCCCATGTGTGCGCGAATTCCTCGTGCTTCCAGCGCCTGCGCTTTTTCCGGCGTGCGCGCCAGGCCAATTACTTTGTGGCCTGCTTTTTGCAAAGCTTCGGCGACAGCGCTTCCGATATATCCCGTAGCCCCGGTCAGGAAAACTAACATTGGATTTTTGCCTCCATAAATGATTTTACGTCCACAGAATGGAAACTCAAGTTGGATAAGTTTTGCATGGAAGAAAACGAAGAAAATAGTTACAAACGAAGACTATGCGCTAACGGTAGAAAAAGCCTCGAAGCGCGTTCTCTGCCTTTAAATTTTAAGTCGATGGGCGATGTTCTTTTGCCGAAATCGTGACCGGTTTGAGGCTCGCCCGCCAGCAGCGTTCGCAAACCTCATCGGGATAAACAAAATAGTTGGAAGATTTTCCGCACTTCTTGCATTCCAGCGAAACCGGCCGGGCCACGCCTCGAACGCTCAGTCCACGGGCACGCGCCTGCCGTTCTACCCACAATACAAATTCCACGGCGACGTTGCGGTCGCGATACGACTGTGCCTCATCCGGTCTCAGAAAAAAGGGCCAGGGACGAAGCAGGAATGCCAAACCAATAATGCCGAAGAATAATACGAGCGCCAGGATCATGTGAGGGCCTCGCTTCTATAACCAGATCGTGGACTACATGTCCACATTAACTTCGATGCGCAATGCAGGTCGGTTCGATGTTCGCTTTCCGATACTTATCGGTTACCGGGGAACAATTTTGCTCATCCCTACAGTAACGCCTGCCATCGATTACAGGATTTAGCGGTTCATGACGCGTGTGGGAAACCCGTGAAGTGGTTTTGTAGCGGCCGTCCGTTTTTTGGGCGGGCGATTTGTCTTTGCCCTTGTGCAACTCAAATAAAAGGACGACTAAAATCCGCGTGAACTACTTCTTCTTGTCAGATGGCGCAAGGACAGCGTCCCCAACCTGTTTGTTGTATTCGGCCATATCGACTGGCGAGCAGATCAGCTCTGAAATATCAAAATCGGCTGCTTGCAGGTGGAGAGGGAAGTTTTTCAGACCCTGCCAGGGTTCCGCATACATTTTCGGATCGTAGACCGTCACCGTCAGCTCCATGTTGTCATGGTCCACTCGATGAAACCGTTCCTCGACCCGCAAATCTTCGCTGTGTGGACGCCCAGCATGGTCGAGCCAGCTTCTTGGATTCATTCCGACCGTCTCGATGACGAACGTGTAGTCGTCTTCCCATTTTCCAACCGAGTATCCGTTCCATCGCAGATCCGGATCCTTGGGAAGTTCCCGCCCATCCGTCCAGATAACGCGCCAGTTACCGTAAAATTGATTCAAATAAACCACCTGGTTCGTGGTCTGCACAAGCTCGATCGTCCGCAATTCAAAAAGCTCCATTCGCGGAAACCCGATTGGATCGCACTGATCCACCGGATCATTTGCCAGAGCGGCGGGAACTTGCCTCACGCTTGGCCCGGATGGCTTGTTGGCCTTCAAAGCTTCCAGGCCCATTGGCGTGTAATGCAGGGGTCGCATGATGCCTGTTTCGTCAGGCCGTCCGCCTTCTACGCCTTGTCCCCTCGGCGCCGTCAATGCCGGGTGCTCCAGCGCGCCGCTTGGTTGGCGTCCACCGTCGAGTTCCGCCGCATCCCAAATTCCAGAAATGTCACGACGCGGCGCCGGAGCGGACTTTTTCCCCGCGTACGATGGCTTGATCGGAGGAATGCTATTCCATTTGTCCGCCTTCGCCTGATCGCCTGCTGCGCTCGGCGAAGCAGTTTGCGCTCTCCCGGCGGGAGCCAGCGTCAGTCCTGCAACCACTGCAAATACTAGGGCCACCGAACACTTGGACATTTTGAAAATCCCTCCCGCATTTCGATCCCAATCTTTTCGAAATTCCATTCGAGTCGAACAATCCTATTCGCAAACCACATCGTTGCGATCTCGCGCCCTAAATGCCTCGTCACTGCTCTCAATCTAAAAACGGTTCCTACGGCTGAAACTGTTTACCGTTGATTACGATTCGCCTCCTCGGAGCCGTTGGACTGGAACTTCCCAGGAATCCCACAGGATTGCCATTCCTTGCCGGCATCGCGTCTATTTCGACTTCGTCTCCCGCCTTGAAAGTATTCTTGGACCAGCCAATCGCCATCATCGATACCGGATTTTGAGCTTCGACGATCCAATGCGCCATATTGCCCTTGTCGTCCTTCACGTCCACCTTCACGAAAACATGCGGGTTCGACCAGATATATTCCGTCACGGTTCCTTTCACGATGACGGATTTATCTGTTTCATACGCCGCGCCGCCATGATGAGCGAAGATCGGAAAAGAAACCGCAAGCAGCGTAACAATCGCCATGGCGAAGGTCTTCACCGTCTTTATCATTGCACTCCTCCGTACCTTTACCTGGGTCAGCATTCGATCAAGCGTAGTTGTCCGAGAATGGAGGCTATTCCAATATTTGCGATTTTACCTTCCCCGTTGCGTACCTTAATACACCGGAAATCGTTCTGAGTGAACCAAATTGTGTTTGTCGCAGTTAGGGGTTGTGCCCAGCGCGGCTCTCGCTGAAGAATCGGGGGACGGAGCTGGAAAGGTCCGCAGGCAGCGACGCTCCGCTCGTATTTGCAATGAATAAAAATCAAATTGCCACAAACATAGCGACGGCATTCAATCAGGAGTTACGCAACACGCCTATCGTCAATTTACTCGCTCGGAACGGGTTTCTTGCGGTTGGCAAGCTGATACTGCGAGTCCACGGAAAATATTTTAAAATCGGTGAAGGAGTGTTTTCTGTAGAATCGGCGGCCCTGAAAATCCATGTAGAGCTCAGTGCTTGCGGGGAGCCAAAGTTGTACCTTACCCGAGGGTGATTTTACCGGACGATACTCGACACTTTGATGGTCCAGGCGCAGGCGAATCTTGGGGATGGATTGCACCAGGTCCGTCTCCATTCGCGCTACCTGATAGGAGTTTGCAAGAATCCAGGCCCTGCCACGCAAGTTCACAGCATATGTCATGCGGTTGATAGAAAACGAGTAAGTCTGATTCGGGCGGTCCGTACGTTGTTCAAACCGGACTTGCCACGCGGGCTCCCCGTGCCATTGCCCCAGCCCTTCGCACTCCATCTTGAAATTGTTGGCGTATCTCGGATGGAAAATCAGGACGAGGCTTGGCGTGCCGAGGGTTGCGATGTGGTTCGGAAATGCATCGAGGGATAGGCTGCCATTGCGGAACTCGTCCACATGCAATGCGCCGGTAGCTTCCTCCGAGTACGATACCAAATAACCAAATTTTGCCGAGATGACCGGCCCCATGTTCCCGGAATGATCCACTGGCTGGTGCATCAGGATTTCTGTCGCCGTAAATCGATCCACGTTGTGAACAAGTTCTTCGATTTTTTTCCCTGCCTCGTAGAGAACCGTCGGCAGGGAGCAAGCCGACCCCGCAGCGACCGGCGGCACAGCATGATCAATGTCTTCCGGAATCCAGCTATCGTTCGAAGTTCGAAGCTCCGACATGTTGGCGATGGATTCATCGGGAATATCTGCGAGCGATACGGTAGACGCCGTGTCGCTTGGCATCTCTGATTTCAAAGCAATCGTGGTGGTTTCCACCGCCTCAAGTTTGGCTAGATACCGCCGCGCGACATTGTCCTGGTCCGGGTTGTTGTGATGTTTCAGGGCTTCCCGCAATTGGGCTGCGGCGGTAGGCCTGTCACCTTCGGCTGCGTACATCTGCGCGATCAGGAAATAAAGTGGCAAGTAATTGTGATTCACTTCGATGTCTGCGGCTCGCAGCGCATCCTTGTGCGCTTCGCTAAGTTTCTTCAAATAGAAGTTCGCCATCGCCCGGTAGTAGTACGCGTATCCATTATTGTCTCCTTTCAGGCCCAGGGCCGAATCCGCCAAAGTTAAAAGCCGCTCCCAATCTTGAGCCCGGGCTGAAAACTCTGCCTCGCAAAGATACGCCGGCAAATATTTCGGATCGATCGTCGCCGCATGAGAACACGCGTCGCGAGCCTCCTGCTCCTTATTTTGCTCATCCAGAACCACGCCTGACATCACCCATGCCGCCGCATAATCCTTATACTTCTCAATGGCGCGCCGCAGGTGCTGCTCGGATTCTTCAAAATTTTTCTTTTGTGAGGCGTCGCAGGCTTTTTGAAACTCGCTCCTCGCCCTCGACGGAACTTTCAGCGTCGTAACACTCGAGGTGACGCCTTGAGTCGCCGAAAGATTCCAGGGAAGACATTTCTCATCGTCGATAACTACAGGTTTAGGCGCCGGTTCCATCTCCGGAAACTGAAACGTGTGATCGCAAGGCCCCGAATCAGTGCAGTTTGCTCCAACATTCACACCCACATCCTGTCTGGTTTTTAGCTGCGCAGACAGCGGCAGAGCTGAAAACATCCAGGCGAAAGCCAGTAGAGTCAGTAGCTTCCAGTCCGGAATCAGGGTGAAACACTTGCAATCTAATTTCTGCGTGGGGCTGTTCCGCTTGGTCATGGGTTCACTCGAAGAGGGAGTCCGAGTCTCTAACAGTCGATCTTTCTGCAGGGCATGTTAATCCTGATTCTACACAGAAACAAGATGATTCCAGCAGAGGGAAGTGACGTTCCAAAAATTCATTTTCCTATGTTACCTACAATGATGTTAATTACAATTTGCAAACAATAAGTACACCACCGAGCTGTTTCACCGGCTTAATCAGGCCGCGGAAAAAATCAACATCTCCGTCATTCCGAGCGAAGCGAGGAATCT
>DATAPT010000051.1:0-11013 GCA_036265065.1 Candidatus Acidiferrales bacterium
AGGACGAATTGAAAGCCATGGCGCTGCGGCAGCGGCCGGATGTGAAAGCCGCGCAGTTGGGGATTACTGCAGCCGAAAGCCAATTGGCCCTGGCCAAAGCCAACGCGAAAGTAGATGTCAACGCGACTGTAAACTACACACACGTAGCCGACGCAAATTCTGTTTCGCTGTTTGGCGTCATTCCACTTCCGATCTTCGATCGCAATCAGGGAGAAATTGCGCGCACGCGATATGCCATCGGGCAATCGCAGGAACTTTCGAGCGAGCAGAATTCCCTTGCACTGACCGACGTGGAAAATTCCTACGAGTCGCTGCGCACCGATGATGAAGTCGTGCAGCTGTACCAGTCCGGCTACCTGCAAGAGGCCGAGGAATCCAAAAACATCAGCCAGTACGCCTACCAGCGTGGAGCGGCCAGCCTGCTTGATTTCCTGGACGCGGAGCGCAGCTACCGCGCCACCGAACTAGCCTATAGGCAGGCGCTCGCCGGCTACATGATCTCGCTCGAACAATTGCGCCAAGCCGTGGGTACCAGGAGCTTGCCATGAAAATAAAACGTACATGCACGGTTCGAAAGACCCGAAGGCTCTCACGCGCGGCAAGTGGTGGAACTTTAGCCGTCGCCTCGTTCATGGCTCTCTCCATCGTCGGATGCGGAAGCTCCGCGGAGCAGGCGAGCAAAATGACGTCGTTTTCCACTGCGGAGAGGGCGCAGAGCAAGGCGGAACTTTTCACCGTGCCCTCGGACCAGATGTCCCATATCCAGATTTTTCCAGTTACACAAGCGCCCGTGGTGCGCACATTGCGTACTTCCGGGGTTGTTGCCTACAACGCTTTTTTAACGACTCCGGTCATCTCAGCGGTAGGTGGCCCGGTCAGCCGCATCATGGTTACTCCCGGGCAGGAAGTGACCAAGGGCCAGGCAATGCTCTACGTCACGAGCCCCGATTATTCCTTGCTTCGATCGGCCTACGTAAAAGCTCGAGACTCTTTCCAGCTTGCGGACAGAATTTACAAACGCGACCAGGATCTCCTCGCGCACAAGGCTATCGCCGAGGCTGACCTGGAACAGGCTGAATCCGTTCGAGCGCAGGCGGAAGCCGATTTGCAATCCAGCGAGCAAGCCATTCGCATTCTGGGAATTTCCAATCCGGATGATCTGATAAACAAACCGCCATCGTCGGAGGTTGCGCTACTCGCTCCGCTCGCGGGAGAAGTCGTGGAACGCCTTTGCTCGCCGGGGCAACTGCTGCAATCCGGCGCCACGCAATGCTTCACGCTTTCCAACATGAGCAGTGTCTGGGTACTCGTGAACATTTATCAGAATGATGTGGCGTATGTGCATGTGGGCGATGAAGTCACCATCAACAATGAGGCGTATCCGGGCGAAGTGCATGGAAAGATTCAGTACATTGCTCCCGCTCTCGATCCCACAACACGCACATTGCAGGCGCGCATCGAAGCGCAAAATCCGGGCGAACGCCTGAAGAAAGACATGTACGTGACCGCCGAGATCCGCGCGGGAGTAATTCCCAAAGCGTTCATGGTTCCGGATTCCGCCGTCCTGCGTGACAGCGACAACATGCCCTACGTCTACATGCAAACCGCCCAAAACCAATTTGGCAGGCGCATGGTCACACTGGGCGAAAGCCAGGGCGGCAAAACGCAAATTACGGAGGGGCTGCAGGCCGGTGACAAAATCGTGGGAGACGGCAGCCTGTTTTTGCAATTTCAGAATTCACTGCAACGCTGAGCAGAAGGGGCAGTCCCGACCATGATTCATCACATCGTTCAATTCGCTCTACGCCAGCGCTTTCTGGTCCTGATGCTGGTTCTGCTCGTGGCTATCGCGGGCGCGTTGTCCTTTCAGCGCATGCCCGTGGATGCTTATCCAGACTTGGCTCCCCCGATGGTCGAGATCATTACGCAATGGCCGGGGCACGCGGCGGAGGAAATTGAACGACTCGTCAGTTTGCCCATCGAAGTTGAAATGAATGGCGTGCCCCACATGGCCGTGATGCGGTCCATTTCGCTCTACGGACTTTCCGACGTGCGGCTGACCTTTCAGGAAAACACGGACGATTATTTTGCCCGCCAGGTTGTGTTTGAGCGCTTGTCGGGAGTGCAACTGCCCAGCGGCGTGACTCCGGGCCTCTCGCCGTTGTCCAGTCCATCGGGGCTCGTCTATCGTTACGTTCTGGAAAGTCCTGACCGCAGTCCGCAGGATTTGAAAACGATTGAGGATTGGGTGGTGCAACGCGCGTATAAATCAGTCCCCGGCGTGGCGGACGATTCCGGCCTCGGCGGCACGGTGATGCAGTATCAAGTACTGCTCGATCCGGCGAAAGCCTACGGCTATCACATCACCGTGCCCCAGGTTGTCGCCGCGCTTACGGCGAATAATTCCAACGCGGGAGGCGGATTTTATTCGCAGGGCTCGCAATTTTTCTATGTGCGCGGGATTGGCCTCGTAACGAACACGAGCGACATCGGAAATATCGTGGTGGGAAATAATAATGGCGTGCCGGTCCGCGTGCGTGACGTCGGCGAAGTGGCCATTGGCAGCGCTCCGCGCCTCGGAGAATTCGGTTTCCAGAAAAATAACGATTCCGTTGAAGGCGTGATCCTGATGCTGCGCGGCGAGCAAACGCAAAACGTTCTCGCCGGCGTGGAAAAAAAGACGGAAGAATTAAATCACGGCATTTTGCCGCCGGACGTAAAGATCAGGCCCTTTTACGATCGGAGCGATCTCGTTCGCCTGACGATCGATACGGTCGAACACAACATGCTTGTCGGTATGACCCTCGTTTTGGTTGTCCTGATTTTTTTCCTGGTCAGTTTTCGCGCCGCCGTTATCGTTGCGTTGACCATACCTCTCAGCTTGCTCTTTGCCTTCATCCTTTTGCACGGGCGAGGCGTCCCCGCGAACCTGCTCTCCATCGGCGCCATCGATTTTGGAATCATCATCGACGGCACCGTCGTGATGATGGAAAACATTTATCGCGAACTCGCGGAGCGCCACGGAAAAGATTACAAATTGAGCGAGGTCATTCTTGAAGCGGCGCGGGATGTGGACCGCCCGATTTTTTATTCCGTCGCCGTCATTCTCGCGGGATACCTGCCCATCTATGCGCTTACCGGGCCTTCCGGAAAATTATTTTTGCCGATGGCCGAAACCATGTCCTATGCGCTGCTCGGTTCGCTGATTTTTACTCTCACCCTGGTCCCGGTTCTTGCCTCGTACTGGTTTAAAAATGGCGTGAAGGAAGTCGTCAACCGCCCGTATGAATGGGTGAAAGGCATTTATGCCGGGGAACTGGACTGGTGCCTGAATCATCCGAAAATCACCATTTTTGTGGCGACGATTATTTTTGGGTCAACCCTTTTGCTGATTCCCTATATCGGCGGCGAATTCATGCCGCACCTGGACGAAGGCGCGTTGTGGGTTCGCGCCACGATGCCCTACACCATTTCATTCGAGGAGTCGTCGAAAATTGCGCCGGAAATTCGCAATATTCTTTTGTCTTACCCCCAGGTGACGGAAGTGGGTTCGGAATTGGGCCGCCCGGATGACGGCACGGATCCAACAGGTTTTTTCAATTGCGAATTTTACGTAGGACTGAAGCCCTACAAGGACAAAGTGTGGGACCAGGGTCCCATCCGCACGAAGGCGGAACTCACCGAAGATTTGCAGAAAAAACTTGCCTCGTACCCCGGCGTGATTTTTAACTACACGCAGCCGGCCGAAGATGCGGTGGACGAAGCGCTCACCGGACTGAAAAGCGCGCTCGCTGTAAAAATCTACGGAGAAGATTTGCAGGTTCTGGAAAGCAAGGCCGTCGAGATTAAACGCGTCCTTTCGCAAGTTCCCGGATTCACCGAGCTGACCGTGGTGCGCGAACTCGGGCAGCCCAGCGTGCAGATCGATGTGGACCGTGAAAAAATCGCGCGCTACGGCATCAATGTTTCGGACGTGGAAGGCGTGGTTCAAGCGGGAGTCGGCGGCCAGGCCGCAACGCAAGTGATTCAGGGCGAGCGCCTCTTCGATCTGGTCGTGCGCATGAAGCCGGAATACCGCTCCAGCACGAAAGAGATCGGCAATTTGCTCGTGCCCACTCCTTCTGGGCAGCAAGTTCCGATTTCCGAGCTCGCGACGATTTCACAAGGAAATGGCGCGTCATTTATTTATCGCGAAAATAATTCGCGCTACATCGGCGTGCAATTCAGCATCGAGGGCCGCGATCTGGCGCGCGCCGTGGACGAAGCGCAGAAAGCCGTGCGACAGTCCGTGGCCTTGCCGCAAGGCTATACGCTCGATTGGGGCGGCGAATACGGCGAATACGTGGCCGCACGTTCTCAATTCGCCATCATTGGACCGCTCGCGCTTCTGCTGATTTTCATGATTTTGTTCGCGCTCTACGGCAATTTCAAATTCCCGGTCACCGTGATGATCGGCGTGGTGATGACCGAGCCAGTCGGAGCGCTGATCGCGCTGAAGCTCACGCACACACCGCTCAGTGTCAGCTCCGGGCTCGGTCTGCTCGCGTTGCTTGGTGTTTCCGTGGAGACCGCGGTCATTCTGGTTTCTTATATCAACAAGCTGCGTTTGCAAAATCTGGACATCCGCAGCGCCACGCGCGAAGCAGCATTGTTGCGCCTGCGACCTATCATGATGACGGCGCTGGTCGCTTGCCTTGGCCTCTTGCCCGCAGCGCTTTCCACTGGAATTGGATCGGACACCCAAAAGCCATTCGCCATCGTCGTGGTTGCCGGCCTGATCTCGCGCCTGTTCCTCGGCTTTTTCGTAAACCCGGTGCTGTACGAAATGGTGGCCAAACCGGGCGACGTTTTGCAGGTGTAATACAGGAAAACATGTAGCTAGTTGATTCACTTTTTTGGGGAATATAGCAACGCCAGGCATTTTTGGGCATCTCAGCAGTTAGTAGTGTACTGAGGCCTGCCTTGCATGGCGGATGGTTAAGCAGATTCCCTAAAATGATGGCACACAAGGCAACTCGCTTCCTCGGAGTAACCTTCGCGCTCATTGCGTTGGTGATTTTTGCCACTGGCGTCGTCAGCGATTGGAGCCATCAGGGCCCGAGCGACGATGCGCGTTGTCCCTATTGCCATCTAGGACATCAGACGCCGGCTCAGCTGGCTGTCGCGCCATCCAGCATTTCGCTAAAGCCTGTCGCCTTCCTGTTGCTGGCAGTGGATGTTCTTCATGTTGCGGGCCCGATCTATTCCCAAACCGCCCCTCGCGCTCCCCCTCTTTAAAAATCTCCTTGCTGGATTCTTCCATGACGTATTGGCTCCGCGTTGGGTAGCGCGGACCCATTTCCATTATTTCTTCCCAGCACTACCTACCAGCCCATTGGGCTGCAACTCATAAGGAGACTCAATGATCCGTATTATTCGCAATCTATTTGTATTGGCATTGGTGTGTCTTGGTGTTTTTGTTCTGCCTGGGGTTACGTATGCTCAAAATTCGGCTTCGATCAGTGGAAATATCACGGATCAGACTGGAGCTGTGGTTCCGCAAGCAACGGTGGAAATTCACAACCCCGTAAGCCAATTTGACCGAACGACAACAACGGATACGAATGGAAATTTCACTTTCTCCAACGTCCCTTTCAACCCTTATCACGGTGCCGCATGGACAGGTAACGGCATCCTACGGCAGCTTTGGCAGCGCGAGCGGCGGCTTTGATCTCGGTTATGGCGGAAAAAACTGGGGCAATTTCATTTCTGTCAACGGGCTGGACACTGGCCGGTTTCTCGATCCTCCAGAGCTCACCGTCATGCACGACCACGGCAATGAGCAAAATATCTTCGACCGCGTCGATTTTAAGACTTCGAATGCGGACACCCTCAGTCTAAATTTTAACTACAGCCGCTCCTGGTTCCAGAACCCGAATTCATTTGACGCCCAAAATGCGACGGAATGGACTTTGCTCGCATCAGGGCCGGCGACGTGCCCGGTGGGCCAAACAGGATCTTGCGGGGGCTTGGGCCCTAACGGCCAGCCGGTAGGCCCCGCGGATCAGGTTTCGAAGATCGGGACATTCGACATTGCGCCATCGTGGACGCGACTGATCAATACGAAGGCCGTGTTTACTCTTGGCGGCTTCGTGCGACGGGATCAATACAATTATTACCCGAGCACGAACCCCTTCGCGGATGCGGCGCCCGATCTGCAGTTGACGACAGTGGGCCAGAACCGCTCGCTGATGAATGCCGGGGCTCGCGCAAGCCTCTCCTATGTGAGTGGAGTCCACAACATAAAGGCCGGAGTCACTTACGAGCAGACATTTCTTACGGAAAACGACAAATTCGGCATCGTCGATCCATTAGTGAATGCGGTTTGTCTGAATCCTGATGGAAGCGTAAACACAAATCCGGCGTTCACCGATCCGGCTCAATGCACCGGAGCTCTAACGCCGAATGCGGGTCAGGGAGCAGTCCCGGCATTTATCCCGCTCCTGGGTTGCTACGACTTGACAAGGACTGCCGCACTGCCATCTTCCGACGGCTGCCCCGCGGGACAGACCACCAGCGGGCTATTCCCATTCAGCGGCCACACGGACATTAAGGAAACCGCGCTGTTTTTCCAGGACACCATGACAATTAAGAACTGGAGTTTTAACCTGGGGTTGCGCGCCGATTTATACAATGGAATCTCCAGCGCCAGGCAACTGGAACCGCGCCTGGGCATCGCTTACAACTTTAAACCCACGAACACCGTGTTCCGCGTTTCTTATGCACGCACAATGGAGAGTCCTTTCAACGAAAACCTGATTATCGCGAGCACTGGGTGCAATAACCCGGTCATTTTTGACTTGCAGCAATCGGTACCCGGCGGCCAATGCGTCTCTTCAACGGTGCCGCCGCTGAGTCCCGGAAAGCGCAACGAGTTCCACGCCGGTTTCGAGCAAGCCTTTGGAAAGTACCTGGTCGTCGATGCCGAGTACATCTGGAAGTACACGACGCGTGCATTCGACTTCAGCGTGCTGGCCAACACCCCGATCTTCTATCCCATCGAGTGGGCCAGTTCGAAGATCCCCGGATATGCCATTCGCGCGAGCGTTCCGGACTTCCACGGAGTGACGGCCTTCGTGGTCATGTCCAGCGTGGCGGCGCGCTTCTTTGGCCCACAGATTAGCGGAATTGGAGCAACACCGGGCACCGCGGGAGGCGTGTTCCGGATCGACCACGACGAGACTTTTAACGAAACAACTCACGTGCAATATCAGCCGTGGAAGAAGTTGCCTTGGGTCGCCCTGAACTGGCGCTACGACAGCGGCCTCGTTGCCGGCTCCGTGCCGTGTGCGGGAGCCCTCACCAATTGCGCGAATGGACCGAACGGTTCCGACACAGTCGTGGATGTTTCCGGGCTGACACCTGATCAACAATTTCAGGGAGGACTCTTCTGCGGAAGCGTATTCGCGACTCCCACAACCCCGATCAGTTCGACGCTCGGCGCGAATCTGTGCCCTGCGACGACCTACGGCTCCAAGTTCCTGAAAATTCCCGCACCCGGTACCGAGAATGACGATCACAACCCGCCCCGCGTGGCACCGCGCCATTTGTTCGACGTTTCCGTGGGCGACGACAACATTTTCCAAAAGGACCGATACAAATGGAGCCTGCGTCTTACCGCCATCAACGTGACAAACAAGGTAGCCGTCTATAATTTCCTTTCCACTTTCAGCAGCACGCACTACGTTACGCCACGCGCCCTGACGGCGGAGCTTGGTTTCCACTTCTAAGTGAGACCGGAATTGACGCGGGCGATGCGATTTGGTGTCGCCCGCGACAAAACGGTGATCAACCTGTCAAACAAAGTCGCGCAGCATAACTTCCATTCTAAATTCCGCGGCACACGCTCCGTAACGCCACCTAGCCAGCTGCCGTAGCCCGCCTCTTCAGAGGCGGGGGTTTAGATGCCCGGTGCAAGAAGGTAACCCACGAGCAGAGCTAAAGTTTCCGCATGTATAAGCCGATTTCTTTCTATGTCGCGGGGTTTCGTTAATACGTGAATAGACGATCCCTTTCATTTGACATGGAGATAGTAAATGGTGGTCGGCAAAGATTTACGGGGCAGGACAGAACTGATTGCTTCCAGTAGCACGGTGGACATCGTCTCGATTCCCTGGCGTTTCTTCGCCGTAAAATACGATCAGCTGGATCAATTATTTCTGCCCATGCTGTCCTCCGCGCAGCAGGCCAACGACGTTTCGGGATTGCGGGCCGGCGGCCCGGAAGCAGCGCTCCACGCAGCCGCGCTCTTTGGCGGCGAACTCTTGCGGGACGGAAGTTTTGCCCCCGTTCGGCAAGGGTCGGTCAACGCCGCAAACGCTTGTCTGATTGATTTCGGGGAAAATTCATTCCAGGTGGAAACCAGCGTCAGCGCGAGGGATGCGAACATAGCATCTTTCTTTCGCGTGAAGGTTAGCGGCGCCATTCGAGGGGACAAGTTCATCGTCACCGACCCTGTAACCAGGAACAGTCTTTTTTCTTTCACCAAGTTTGAGGCCAATAAACCTGATTTTTTTTCCAGTGAATTCCCTTTCATTGCTCATGAATCACGGCAAAATCCAACTTCATTTGTCGGAGACAACACGGCGATGGTTCGCGGAGTCATCGACCTCGTCCTCGGCATACCCGTAGGCCATGACACCATCACGGTTCGCATCTATAAACAATCGGACATTCTTTCTGCGGAAGTCAGAAATCCCATCACGAATGAAACTGTGATGAGCGTGCCGCTCTCATCCCTTGGCAATATCACCAAATTGGTGGAAACCATTGCCCAGCATTTGTCCGCCAACACAGCCGCCCGTCTTTCACTTACGCCCAGATCTGAGGCCCCCGCCCTGGGAAGTAATGAAGATGGCGCTTCCGCGGCGAAGGACGACAATGCCTCAGCTCCAAAGTGAGGAAACGATCCGTCCTTAATATCACTCAAAATTATTGTTCGAATATTCCGCGCGATGTCAGGTTTACGCATAAGCCCATGCGTGGAAACCTTGTCGCGTGGTTGCCTTCGTCTTACTGCCGGATTTGCTAGAATGAAATCTGGAGTTGGCCTGCAACGCAGGTGCTGTGGCGACGATCTTTTGAACCAATATGAACCCCCGGATGCCTGAGTCAGACGGCTGGTGTGCATGTCCCCGGCGAATTTCGGTTCGCCGTGGGAAAGCCTAAAGGCCGGCGCAGGGCGTCCAATTTATTCACAGGTGGTTCAGGATCTAGCCCCTCACGGCGAAGTGGACCCGCTCCATATTTTTTCCGAACAAATAGCCTGCCTTTGGATGGCGTTTCGATCGGCACGCCGTGACTGGCGTTGAATTCTGTCCGGCAAAGTGAGCGTATGAAACTTCTGTTTATTGGTGACATTGCAGGTTCTCCGGGACGCCAGATCGTGGTGGAGCGCCTGGCGGATATCGTCGAAACACGCCAGATTGACCTGGTCATTGCCAACGGAGAGAACTCCGCCGCGGGTTTTGGCATTACTCCTCGTATTGCGGAGCAGCTCTTTGCTGCTGGCGTGGAGGTCATTACCGGCGGAAACCACATCTGGGATAAAAAAGAGATTCTGGAGTATATCTCCCATGAACCACGTTTGATCAGGCCTGCGAACTTCCCCGAAGGGAATCCCGGCTCGGGCTTATTTGTGGGCACTGCGCGCAACGGTGTGCCGTACGCCGTTATCGATGTGCAGGGGCGCGTCTTCATGGCTTCAAATGATTGTCCTTTCCGGGCAGTCGATCGGGAGCTTGCCCGCATCCCAGCAGATGTTCACGTGATCTTCGTGGACATTCACGCGGAAACGACAAGCGAAAAAATTGCCATGGGATGGTATCTGGATGGACGCGTGTCAGCCGTGATCGGTACGCATACGCACGTGGCCACGGCGGATGAGCATGTTCTGCCCGGCGGAACTGCGTTCCAAACCGATGTAGGCATGACCGGTCCGCATAACGGCATCATCGGAATGGATAAAACCGCGATTTTGCGGCGGTTCTTGGACGGGCAGCCGGCGCGGTTCGAAGTTGCCACCGGCGACATCCAGATGAATACCGTTTTGATTGACGTGGTTGAAACCACGGGCCATGCCAGAAGCATCGAACGTTTGCGCTTCCGGATTGACTGAGGCCAACTCGATATGAATCGTGCGCATTCTGTGTGCATGGCGGCTGCGCTCGCCGCCATGCTGACCACATTTCTTCCTCTCCCCGCCCAAGCGCAGGAGCAGTATCAGTATGAAAGCGATCTGGTGGCCAGAAAGCGGATATTGCCCGATGTGGGCGCCGGATTTCGCCAGATTCACATCGGACCGAATGGAAATTTTTATGTGCTCACCGCGCCCGCTCCAGCACTGGTGATTTATGACGCGTCCGGAAAACGGGTCGGCCAGATTCCGGATGCTTCCGCAGTCACCCAAAAAAATGCAGCACTCATCTATGGCGAATCTTTCGACATCGATCATGACGGCCACATCGTGGTCTGCGATCGCGGCGCCAATGCCGTAAAGATTTATTCGCCAACCGGGGCTCTTGCCGCATCCATCAAAATTCAGGGACCCATCTCCGTCGCCTTTCTTCCTGGCGACGAATTCGTAGTCGCCAGCTCGAACGCGGAACATTTGGTGACGGCTTATGACATGACTGGAAGGTTGGTTCGAGATTACGGCGATCGCGAAGAGATTGCCGACCGTGCGGATCTTAATACCCAGGCCAATTTCGGCCATATCGCTGCCGACGAGGCCGGAAACAATTACTTCTCATTTGATTATCTTCCCGAGCCCACTGTCCGTAAATTTGACCGTGTTGGCTATCTTGCTATGGAGATCTCCCTAAAGACCATCGAATTTGAGCCCGCCGCCCAGGCTGCCCGTAAGGCCATTGCGCGCTCTCAGGACTCTGAAAATGTCGTCCCTTCCCTGCACCGCATTATCAGCGCCGTAGGGGTCGATTCGCCTACGCAGGAACTCTGGATTGCCATTGGGAC
>DATAPT010000052.1:0-6956 GCA_036265065.1 Candidatus Acidiferrales bacterium
GACACAGAGAAAAACAGGAGAAAACCGGAGAATAAATAGGATATTCATAGAAATGCATGCCTGCGGTACGTTGAGAACTATTTCGCTCAGTTCTCTGTTTTTTCTTCTCTTGTTCGCCTTTCTCCTCTTTTCTCTGTGTCCTCTGTGTTAAAGCTTCTGATTTGCTTTTAGTCCGCTCACATCTTCAACAATTCGCGCAAGTGCTTAGTCTGCGCGCGGCTAACAGGAACTTCAGAGGCCCGCTTGTCGTCCATTTTGAGCATGTAGCTGGATTTAAACCACGGGACAACTTCCTTGATGTGGTTGATGTTGACGAGGTAGGAGCGGTGCGCGCGCCAGAAGACGTCGGATTCGAGCGTGGATTGCAACTCTTCGATGGTCCGGTAATTGGAAGTGCCTTCGACCTCTTTCGTCACGACAGTAATCGATCCGTCCTCGATGGAAGCGAATATCACGTCCTCGGCATCCACCAGAAAAAGGCGCTGCTGCGTTTTTACCAGTAATTTTACGGGCGGCGCTTTCGCTGATCCGATCTGGCTAACTAAGGTTTCGAGGCGCTCGCTCGGAGAAGCTTCCGCCTCCAGCGCTTTTTTGGCGCGCAGGATGGCACGGGCCAGTCGATTTTTCTCAATTGGTTTGAGGACGTAATCGATGGCGTTCACTTCAAACGCCTGCACCGCATAGTTGTCGAACGCCGTCGCAAAAACGATTTGCGGCAGCTTCCCCTTGCGGTCCATCAATTTTTTGATGACGCCAAAGCCATTGAGCCCCGGCATCTGCACGTCGAGGAAAACCAGGTCGGGAGAATACTCTTTGATCAGCGCCAGGGCTTCAACGCCATTTTTTCCCTGGCCGACAAGATGAACTTCGGGGAAACTTCTAAGAAGGAATGCCAATTCGTCGCGCGCCGGTTTTTCGTCGTCAACGATCAGTGTGTTGATGGGCATATTCGGCGATTGGCTTGATGAGGCAAGTATATGCAACCGGGGTAGCGCATTCAACAGGTGTAATTTTGGATTGCAGTTCGGTGGCAACATAAAGCAAAAAACAAAGTCGCCCGTCCGGAATGCGGACGGCCTCTACAAAATGCAATGCAACCGATCGCGAATGGTTTCGTAGAGGTCGTTCTGTCCCACGTTTTTGGGACGGAACGGGCGACGGTGCTGAACATATTCATTGACGCTGAACTTACCTGCTAGAATCTGATTCGTTGCACCGAGCGACGCTTGAAAATGCGCGAAAAGCGCTGCAAGGTGCGCAGAAAATAATGCGCCGGGAGGCCGAATTGGCAAAGACGCGAGCGAAACTTCTCAAGAGCGAAGTTCTTTACGAAGGAAAAGTATTTCGCCTACAGCGCGACACGGTGATCGAGCCGGGCGGCCCGCAAGTGGATCGCGACATCATTGTGCATCCCGGGTCGGTCGTCGTCATGCCAGTTTTTGACGATGGCCGCATTCTGCTTATTCGCCAGTACCGGCATTCCATCGGCGAATTTTTATGGGAGTTGGTTGCCGGGCGCAAGGAACCGAAAGAAACACCGGCAGCGGCCGCGCGGCGCGAGCTGATCGAAGAGACCGGATACCGGACAAAGCGTTTGCGCAAACTGATGCGCGTCGTCCCCACACCCGGCTTTGTGAATGAATGGATGTGGATCTTTGCCGCCGAAGGATTGACCGCGGGCGCGGCGCAGCCGGAAGAGGACGAACAAATCATGCCGCGCATTTTCACAGTGAAAGAAGCAATGAAAATGATCGAGCGCGGAACTTTGCGCGACGCGAAATCCATTTGTGGAATCCTTTACTACAATCAATTCATCAAAAAGAATCATTAACGCGCGGGCGTTTTGCTTCAGATTAAGCGAATTTTACGATTTTTCATTTTTTAAAATGTTTTTATCGAACATTTTAATTTTTCTTCCGCTAAAATTATTTTTGAAAACTAGCGTTCTTCGCTTGTAACCTGAGCGCGTGTAGCATAGGATTTGCGACAAGTAAGTGTGTGTTTCTCCGTGTGAAAAATTCGGAGAGGAAGGCGGACATGAGCGTAAAGGAATTTATCAAGCACAACTACCGGCATTTCAACGCAGCTGTGGTCGTGGATGCTTCGGAAGCGTACAACGCGCATTTGGCGCGTGGCGGAAAAATGTTTGTGACCATGGCCGGAGCCATGAGCACGGCGGAACTCGGCCTTTCACTCGCGGAAATGATTCGCCAGGACAAGGTGCACGGTATTTGCACGACGGGCGCGAATCTGGAAGAAGATATTTTTAACCTCGTGGCGCACGATCATTACAAGCGCGTGCCGAATTATCGCAACTTGAGCGATGAGGAAGAAGTTGAGCTGCGCGATCGTGGCATGAACCGCGTCACCGATACCTGTATCCCCGAAGAAGAGGCAATGCGGAGGATCGAGCGGCAGGTTTTGAAGCTGTGGCAAAAAGCCGACAAGGAAAAACAGCGCTACTTCCCTTACGAATACATGTATCAATTGATTCGCGGCGGCCTGATTAAGGAGTCCTACCAGATCGACCCGAAAGATTCCTGGGTCATCGCGGCGTGCGAAAAGAATCTGCCGATCTTCACTCCGGGTTGGGAAGACTCCACTTTGGGCAATATATTTGTGGCCAACGTGGTGCGCGGTGATGTGTCCTCGTTTCAGGTGGTCAAGGCCGGCGTCGAGCAAATGGCCTGCCTGATCGAATGGTACCGCCAAAACACGGTGAATGAATCGATTGGCTTTTTTCAAATTGGCGGCGGCATCGCGGGGGATTTCCCGATTTGCGTCGTTCCGCTGATTACCCAGGATTTGCGCGAGAAATGCCGCCTCTGGGGATACTTCTGCCAGATTTCAGACAGCACGACGTCCTACGGATCTTACAGCGGCGCCGTGCCCAACGAAAAAATCACTTGGGGAAAATTGGAAGCAGCCACTCCGCGATTCGTGATCGAGTCTGACGCATCGATCGTGGCTCCTTTGATGTTCGCCTATATTCTGGGCCACTAAGCCGCGAGAAACCGCGTGGCATGTAGCGCCCGCCATCAGGCGGGCATCCTGGGTTTTGCAGCGCTGGCGCCACAAAACTTGCCCACCTGAAGGTGTGCGCTACAATTAAAGTCTTCGTTCGGCGCAGCACACGGTACACGCAGATGGAAAATCGCGAAGTCGCCCGCATTCTTCTGGAAACAGCTCAACTCCTGGAAATCGACGGAGCGATGATTGGACGCTACCGCAGCTATGAGCGCGTAGCGGAACTTCTCGGCGGGTTGCACGAATCCATTCAAGATCTGGCCAGGGACCGCGCGAAGCTGAAGGAATTACCCGGCGTTGGCGACGGTATGGCCGATCATATCGATGAGATTCTCAAGACCGGCGATTATTCCCTGCGCTCCAAACTCCTGAAGAAATATCCGCCAACTATTCTTAATCTTCTTGAATTGCAATCGCTCGGCCCCAAAAAAGTCGCATTCTTGTGGAAAGCGTTCAAGGCCGGAACCGTGGACGAAGTGGAAAAGCTCGCGCGCGATGGGAAAATGCGCGATTTGCCCGGTTTCGGCGAAAAAACCGAAGAAAATATTTTGAAGGCAATCGCCGTTTACAAAAAATCAGCGGGGCGTTTCCGCATCGACGAAGCGGAGCATACGGCTGCCGTGCTGGTCACGCACATCCGCGCCTTCGGCAAACCCATTGAGGAAGTGACGCCAGCGGGTTCGCTGCGCAGGGGCAAGGAAACGGTAGGAGATCTTGATCTGCTCGTAACGCTCGCAGCCGGGAAAAATTCCGCGGAAGTTGTGGAATCGATTTCGCAGCACATCCTGGCATTTCCGGGAATCGACCAAACTCTGGCGCACGGCGAAAATAAAGTGAGCTTCCTGCTGAAAAATGGCTTGCAAGTCGATGTGCGCATTCTCGACAAGGAAAGCTTTGGCGCCGCCCTGCTCTATTTCACGGGATCGAAAGAACACAACGTCGTGTTGCGCGGGCGCGCCAATAAAATGGGATTGACCTTGAACGAGTACGCTCTCGCCACGCTCGAAGGCGAACGTCCCGTGGCTAGTGCAACCGAAAAAGAAATCTACGCCAAACTGAAGCTCGATTACATCCCGCCGGAACTGCGCGAAAACACAGGCGAAATCGATGCCGCAGCCGAACACCGTCTTCCCCACTTGATCGAGCTTCGCGACATCCTGGGCGACATGCAGATGCACACCACGGCGAGCGATGGCAAAAACTCCATCGAGGAGATGGCGCTGGCGGGCAAGGATCTGGGCTATAAATATATTTCGCTGACCGATCACAGCAAGGCAGTAACCGTCGCCAACGGGCTCGATGAAAAGCGCACCCTCGAGCAAATTAAGATGATCCAGGCCGCTAACGCCAAAAATTTGGGAATTCGCGTCCTTGCCAGCAGCGAGGTCGATGTTTTGAAAAACGGCAAACTGGATATGGACGACGAAGTTCTGGCGCAGCTTGATGTTGTGCTCGTGTCGATCCATTCCTATATGACTCTGGAACGCGCGGAAATGACCGACAGAATTTTAGCGGCCATCGAAAATCCCTACACACAAATTATCGGGCACCCCACCGGCCGCCTGGTTCTTAGACGCGATGCCTACGCGTACGATATGGAGCGCATCCTGGACGCGGCGAAAAAGAACGGCGTGGTGATGGAGTGCAATGCCGCGCCGGAGCGCCTCGACTTGAAAGATATTCATCTGCGAATGGCCAAGGAGCGCGGCGTCAAGATCGTGATTTCCACCGATGCGCACTCCACGCGCGGATTGCAGACAATGCGTTATGGAGTGCAGATGGCCCGCCGCGGCTGGATCGAAAAGAAAGATGTGATCAATACGCTTGGCCTCGACGAGATGCTTTCAGAACTTAGAGCCAAGCCAGGTTCCGCGCCGCAAAAAACAGCTCAAAAAACGGCCGCTGTGAAACCTTCGACGGGTAAGGCGCGCAAATCGAAATAGAACTCGTGTGTTTCCGCGTTGCAAATCTTCGCGTATTCGCGCATGATACTTGGTTTGCGATAAAGAAATTGCGCCTAACGTGCGTGGATTATGAGACGCCGCGCGATGCTTCAGGTCCATACATATTGAAAACGACAGGAGAAATCAGAATGCGCAAGTCCGCGGGCATTGCCATGCCGAAGGGAAAACTTGGGGTCCTCACCGTCGGCATGGGGGCTGTCGCCACCACGTTTATGGCCGGAGTGGATTTGATCCGGCGAAAAAAATCAGAGCCGATCGGTTCCCTCACGCAAATGGGAACGATCCGTCTCGGCAAGCGGACCGAAGGGCGCGCCCCGATGATCAAGGATTTTGTGCCGATCGCCAGCATTGATGACATTGTTTTCGGCGGGTGGGATATTTTCCCTGTCAGCGCCTATGAGGCCGCCAAGAATGCAGCGGTCCTGAGCAACGAGCATCTGGCCGAATGCAAAAAGTTTCTGAGCAAAATCAAGCCGATGAAGGCCGCGTTCGACCAGAATTACGTGAAGAAATTGACCGGCACGCACGTGAAAAAGGGCCGCACCAAGTATGACCTAGCCCTGCAGATCAAGGCCGACATTCAGAATTTTCAAAAGAAGAATAAAGTTTCGCGCACCGTTGTGATCTGGTGCGGCTCCACAGAAATCTTTCTGAAGTCGCATGCCGTATATGAAACTCCGGAAAAATTTGAAGCCGCGATGAAGGAAAACCATCCGGCCATCGCGCCCTCCATGCTTTATGCGTGGGCCGCGATCACGAGCGGCGTCCCGTTTGCCAATGGCGCCCCGAACCTGACGGTGGACATCCCCGCGATCATAACGCTCGCGAAACAGCACGGAGTGCCCATCTGCGGAAAAGATTTCAAAACCGGGCAGACTTTGATGAAGACGATTCTCGCGCCCGGATTTAAAGCGCGCCTGCTCGGAATGAACGGCTGGTTCTCCACCAACATTCTGGGAAATCGCGACGGCGAAGTTTTGGATGATCCCGAATCGTTCAAGACCAAGGAAGAGTCGAAGCTTGGCGTTCTGGAATTTATATTGCAGCCGAAGCTGTACCCGACCTTATACGGGCAGATTCACCACAAAGTCCGGATCAACTACTATCCGCCGCGCGGCGATAACAAAGAAGGCTGGGATAACATCGATATTTTCGGCTGGCTTGGCTACCAGATGCAGATCAAGGTCGACTTCCTGTGCCGCGATTCGATTCTCGCAGCGCCGATCGTGCTCGACCTCGTTTTATTCCTCGACCTCGCCAAGCGTGCCGGAATGCGCGGCATTCAGGAATGGCTCAGCTTCTATTTCAAGTCGCCCATGTGCGCCCCGGAACTCTATCCCGAACACGACTTGTTCATTCAATCCATGAAGCTGAAAAACACCCTACGCTGGATGATGGGCGAAGATTTAATCACGCACCTCGGCCAGGAATATTACGACTAGCGATATTCCAACCCGGAATCAATGGTTTCAAATTGGTTCCGGGTTGCGAACAGCAACTTATTTTGATTTTGCTTGATATGTCCCACGCCCACAGGGTGTGATATTCTCTCTCATTCGCGCGTGTGCAGTGACATTCCACAGAGGAAAACAGACATGAAGCCATCGTATAACGGCAGGGCCATACCGTCTGACGGGCAGGCGATTCAGTATGTCAACGGCAAATTCGTTATTCCCGACAATCCCATTATTCCCTACATCGAAGGCGACGGAACGGGACGCGACATCTGGAAGGCGTCGCAGCGCGTGTTCGACGCGGCCGTTCAGATCGTCTATGGCGGCAAGCGAAAAATTTCGTGGTTTGAAGTTTTTGCCGGCGAAAAAGCGTTTAACGAATTCAAGCAATGGCTGCCGGACGAAACGGTTGAAGCCGTTCGCGATTTTAGGATTTCGATCAAAGGGCCGTTGACGACTCCCGTGGGCGGCGGCATTCGTTCACTGAACGTCGCGCTTCGACAAATCCTCG
>DATAPT010000053.1:0-9450 GCA_036265065.1 Candidatus Acidiferrales bacterium
CACGCATCATGGCAGCCAGACCAATGTTCCCGGCGTGTTTGCCGCCGGCGATGTTCAGGACCACAATTATAAGCAGGCCGTGACGGCGGCAGGTTCCGGCTGCATGGCCGCAATCGATGCGGAGAAATTTCTTGAGGCTCACAAAGACGCTTAAGATCGCTCAGGATTTCCCGGCGTTGCCTGTCCAACTTTAATGCTACGCACGCTGCTCCTCGAACTCGCAAAAAGTTCCCGGCTTCGACGCTGGATCACCTCGAATGGCGTAACGCGCGGCATGGCGCGCAAGTTTGTGCCCGGCGAGGAACTTGGCCCGGCGATTGACGCGGTGCGGGCCAGCAATCGCGCGGGAATGACCGCAAGTCTCGACCACCTCGGCGAGAACGTGATCACGCGCGAAGACGCGGAACGCGCGCGCACCTCCTACACCGAAGCGCTCGACCGCATCGCGGCGGATGGCGTGGACTCCAACGTTTCGCTCAAACTCACACATATAGGCCTCGATCTGGACGGCGAATTCTGCGCGCAGCAGTTGCGCATCATCCTTCGCCGCGCCGATGAACTTGGCAATTTTGTGCGCGTGGATATGGAAGGCTCAGCCTACACGGATCGAACATTGCAAATGGTCAGGCAGGCCCGCGCGGAAACCGCCGCGGTGGGAACCGTCATTCAGGCATTTCTTTACCGAAGCGAGGAGGATATCCGCGCGCTGCTGGCCATTGGTTGCCGCATCCGCCTGGTGAAAGGCGCGTATAAGGAACCATCGCAAATCGCATTTCCGCGCAAAAAAGATGTCGACGCCAATTTTATTAAGCTGATGAAAATCCTTCTGCTCAGCGGCATTTATCATGCCCTGGCGACCCACGATCCCAGGATGATTGACGCCACCACGCGCTTTGCCGCGGAGCAAAATATTTCCAAGGATAAATTTGAGTTTCAGATGCTTTACGGTATTCGCACAGATTTGCAGTCCCGGCTGGTGAAGCAGGGATACCGCGTGCGCGTGTACATTCCATTCGGGCGGGATTGGTTTCCGTATTTCATGCGCCGTCTGGCGGAGCGCCCCGCGAATCTGCTATTTTTCGCGAAGAATTTCTTTCGCGGAGCCACGCCCTCCGCTTAAGCTGTTCATATATTGAAGTCCGCGCCCTCAGGAGATTCCGCGTCGTGAGTCTGGACCATGACCCCCAAATAAAAACATGCGCGCGATGATTCTCGATCAGCCAGGAAAACCACTTACGCTTCGAGATTGGCCTATCCCGAGGCCTGGGAGACGCCAGGTTTTACTCCAAGTCCTCACGTGCGCCGTTTGCCGCACGGATTTGCATGTGGTGGACGGGGAATTGCCCGATCCAAAGCTTCCGCTCATCCTCGGCCATGAAATCGTGGCCCGTGTAGCGAGCTTGGGAGAAGACGCAAGCCTGCTTTCCGTCGGCCAGCGCGTTGGCGTGCCTTGGCTGGGCTGGACGTGCGGCAAATGTTTTTATTGCCGCGCAGGCAGCGAAAATTTATGCGTGAATGCGCGCTTCACCGGTTACACGCTCGATGGCGGCTACGCCGAATTTGCGGTTGCGGACGAGCGTTACTGTATTCCCATTCCAGAAACTTATTCCGATGCCGATGCAGCCCCGCTCTTGTGCGCAGGGCTCATCGGTTACCGTTCTCTCGTGCGTGCGGGAGAAGCCAAGCATCTGGGCATTTACGGATTCGGCGCTGCGGCGCACATCATTACGCAGGTGGCGCGACATCAAGGGCGCAGCGTGTACGCCTTCACGCGCGCTGGCGACGAGAAAGCGCAAAATTTCGCGAAAGAGTTGGGCGCGGTCTGGGCGGGGGCGTCGGACGAGCGTCCGCCAGACGAGTTGGACGCCGCAATTATTTTCGCCCCGGTCGGAGCCCTGGTTCCCGCCGCGCTTGCCGCCGTGCGCAAAGGAGGAAATGTGGTCTGCGGCGGCATTCACATGAGCGACATCCCCCGATTCCGCTATGACTTGCTGTGGGGAGAGCGATCGGTGAGTTCCGTGGCGAACCTTACGCGCAAGGACGCGGCTGAGTTCATGGATATAGCGCCGAAAGTGCCAGTACGCACGACCACCGAAAGCTTTAAGCTTGAGGAAGCCAATGAAGCGCTCAGCCAGCTGCGAAGCGGGAAAGTGCATGGCGCGGCCGTGCTGAAGTGCTCCTGATACGTAGGATACGCGGCGCCTCATTGCATTCTCCCAATGCAGGCATGCTATACTTTTTTCGGGCACAAACTGGCTTGTACAGTTGCCAGTTTGGTGATATAAACCCATACTTTCCAAGCATAATGTTAGAAGGCATTTTATTTTTTTTAAGCGATAGATATCCCTCGAAGGAGAGTCCCGATGGCGTACGTAATCGCTGAGCCCTGTGTCGGAACGAAGGACACCGCATGCGTCGACGTCTGTCCCGTCGATTGCATCCATCCGCGTAAGGATGAACCCAAATTTGAGTCCGAGCCGCAGCTTTACATTAGCCCTGTGGAATGTATTGATTGCGGTGCCTGCGTCCCGGTTTGCCCGGTGACGGCGATCTTCGCTCTGGAAGATCTCCCGGAAAAGTGGGCTCACTTTACACCGATCAACGCGGACTGGTATACAAATCAGGCTTGATCCAGACCGTCCGAAAACGGCAAATTTTCCAGTTGGGTTTTCGTGCGGCGTTCTTTGGTATAGCAAGGACGCCGCATTTTTTTGCCAGAGTCGTATTTCCTGCTTGGATGGGTGAAGGCAGGATCTTGTTCATGAATTATTTTTCTTGGCTTCCAGCGGCCAGAACCTGCATCCTACCTAAGTGTTTACAAAGTAGTCTCCGGGTATATGATGCCCCCATATCGGTGCCCGGGTTGCGGTCAGAGGAGCCATACATTGTCATCCACGCGAGTGCCTAAATCTTTGGAAGTGGCAGAAATTACCGCAAATCGCCAGGAACCCCGCACAAAAATTAAACAGAATATCGTCCCTGCCGTGGCTACGATCGCGGGAACTGCGACGGCCGTGCCTCCCCATGTGCTTTCGCGCGATCTGGTGAAAAACGGAATTGGTCCCGTATTTAATCTGGAAGGCGCGAAGCTGGATGCGATTCGCGAAATTATCGATAATTCGGCGATCGATCAGCGCTATAGCGTGTTCCCGTCGGATTATTTGATTGAGCCGCGCCCGCTCGCGCAGATCAATGCCGAATATCAGGAAAAATCCGTCGAACTTGGATTGCAGGTGGCCGAGCACGCCTTGGCGCAGGCAGGCATGGTTCCGACCGATGTGGATTTGCTGATCACCGTGTCCTGCACAGGCGTGATGATTCCTTCGCTGGACGCGCACATTGCCACGATCATGGGTTTTCGCTCGGATGTGCGTCGGCTGCCAATCACGGAACTCGGGTGTGCGGCAGGCGCTGCGGGACTTGCGCGCACTTGGGAATATTTGACGGCCTTTCCGGATCGCACGGCGATGTTGATCGCGGTCGAGCTTCCCACGCTCACCTTTCAACGCAAAGACGCCTCGCAAGCCAATTTGATTTCCGCCGCTCTTTTCGGTGACGGCGCCGCGGGCGTGGTGGTGACGGGCCGCGAAGCGCCCGGACCGCGCATTCTGGCGTCGGAATGTTTTCTATTTCCTGATTCGCTCGGGGCGATGGGATTCGATCTGCGCGACACGGGCTTCCACATCGTTCTTTCCAAGGATGTGCCGGAGATTATTCGCGCGCGGATCAAGGATTTGGCGAAAGGCTTCCTGGCGAGGCAGGGCTTGCGTCAGGAAGATATTTCCGCGTTCCTGTTGCATCCGGGCGGGCAAAAACTTTTGTCCTACATGCAGGAAGAATTGGGATTGAAGCGTTCCGACACGGAAGTTTCTTGGGATATTTTGCGGCGATACGGAAATCTTTCAAGCGCCAGCGTTTTATTTATTTTGAATGAGTGGCTGGTGCAAAAGGAAATGCCTTCCGGCAGCTACGGACTTCTGATGGCATTCGGGCCGGGTTTCACGGCGGAGATGCTCTTGCTGCAATGGCCATGACGATTGCTTATATTTCGCTTCTTGTCATCGTCGGGATTGGCCGCCTCGCGGAGCTGGTGATTTCGCGGCGCAACCAGCGACAGCTTGAAAAGCAGGGCGTTCGCAAAATTCACGAGCCGCTCTTTCGTTTACTTGTACTGCTGCATGGTTCCATTCTTGTTTGCGCGGGCCTTGAAGTGCTTTTCCTTCATCGTCCCCTGATACCCGCGCTCGCCATTTCGATGGGAATCGTTTTCATTTTGTCGAACGTCCTTCGTTGGTGGGTGATCTGGACAATGGCGGGACACTGGAATGTGGAAGTCATGGACTCCACCCGAGTGGGGGTTGTCAGTTCAGGGCCATTTCGCTGGGTGCGTCATCCCAATTATGTTGGCGTAGTGCTGGAAGTGTTTTCCCTGCCCATGATGCACACGGCCTGGATTACCGCGATTATTGGGACGCTCGGATATATGGAAATTCTTCGCCACCGTTTGAAACTGGAAAACGGCGCGCTTATGGGCAATCCCGAATATCGCCTGATTATGGGCGGCAAGCCAAGTTTCTTCCCGCGCATTTTTGGAAAAGCCACCAAAGGCCCAACGTCAGAGCGCACTAGAGCCGGCCTTTAGTGGCGCGGGCTTCAGAGTCTGCGTGAGAACTGCATATTCATTGTGGGTCGTGGCTTTAGCCACGACGTAAGCCCTGCAAAATGGGTGCGGCTTTAGCCGCTGAAGTTCCAATCTTGCAGTTCTCACACAGACTCTGAAGCCCGCGCCACAAAAACCAATCTCCATTGCAAAAGTTTTTACTGCGAGCGCCCCTGCAACTCGGCCAGGGAAAAATTGCTATGCGCAGGTTTTCGCTGCGCGGGATCGTGATACGTGTGGCACTCAAAGCAGCGCGACTCCGCCGCTTCCGTCCCTGCGCGGTGGCACGCGCGGCACGTCGCGATTCCCGGCAGCAGAACATCGGAACTTTGCTGGCTCGTCAGCGCAGCCGCGTGGCAACTCGCGCAATCCACAAGCCCGTGCTGCGAGTGATCGAAATTCGCATGAGGCATATAGCGCAGCGTAATGTTTGACGACGCAATTTTCGGCAGCGCAGTGCTTGGATCCGAAATCAGTGTGTGGCACTGCTTGCAAGTTTTACGCCATAAAAGTTGCTCATTTTCGGCCGTGCGCTCTGCAACCCACTGCGTCGGCGTGAGCAGTCGATAATCCGCGGGAATCGATTTTTCCGGCAAGTCGCGCATCGGATCGCGTGGCACGCGCAAATCTCCAGGATGAGCGGCAATATAGCCCTGCAGTTTCTCGACCACAAAAGCGTGAACTACTTCCGGCTTGTCGTGCGGCACGGAATCCGCAAGCCGTTTGTCGAATTGCAGGGAATGGCAAGCCGCGCACGTCTGCGCATAGGTTGCCGGCGCCAGATACGCTCGCGAAGACGCGGAATTATCTAGTTCATTCCTTGCCCCACCCGCGGGCAAAATTTTTGCATTGCCCGCCTGGCTCTTTGCGTCTCCGTACGGCCACGGACCGGTGGAATCAGTTGCCGATCGATGACAGTCGACGCAAACCATTTGCACGCGGCTGCCGTTCGGCCCCAGAAGATTCGGGTGCAAGTGCACGTAATGATTGAGCTGAATATTTCCCGGATCGCGGCGTTCTCCGCGCACAGCCGCGAACTCCGGATGGTTTCCTTCAAAGGTGCTGATTGTTTTTACAAAGTTGGCGGAGCTTCCGCGCGTTTCGAGGTTCGCATGGCATTGCGCGCAATTCGCGTCGCTCGTGGAGGCCAGCCGAATCGTTCCGCGATGATCGGCATGGCAGGAAGCGCAAGTGGGCGCGAAGGCCTGACTTGCGTGATGCGCAGCCCCGTCATGGCAGGCGAGGCATTTCTGGTCGATCACTTTTTTATCGTAAAAACCCAGTGTGGAGACGTGACACGCGGAACACTGCTTCGTGAGCACCGCGTGCGCGGATGATAAATTTCCGGCCGAGTACACGCGGCGGTCACTGCGAATCCCGAACCACGCCACGCACAAAATCGCGAGGACCGGCGCGGCAACCGAAAGCAGGAATCGCCAGCGGCGCAGCGCGTTCGGCCTCTTGAAATAGTCGAGGTCGATGCGTTGCGCGAGTTTTTTGGTTGTGCGTGTGCGCGGCAAGAGCGTCCCGTCCTAGTATCTGAGCGCCATCACGGCATGAATTGCGCCAAGCAAAATTAATGCCAGCGAAAGTGGAATGTGCAGCAGCAGCCATCCATGTAGCCACACATGCAATTGGCTTTGCAGCGTAAGCTGCCGTTCCTCTTCGCAGATTCCTTCCAGATCATCGATGGTAAGTTGCAGGGAAGCCGGCACAAGCGTTCGCAGCTGTGTAAACGCGCTGTGCGATTGCGTCGCATCGCTCAATGCGCTTCCGCGCGCGCCGGGTTTTTCAAGATATGGCTTTAATTCCTGCTCATAAAAATTTCGCAACGGCGCGCCCTCGTCCATCACAGCAACGGCGGCTGCAACAGAAGCGGGATCAGCTTCAGCGCCTTCTGCGGCAGTTTTTTTATTCAGGCCGTTGGCCAGCTTCATCAGTTCCTCGGCTTCTTCCAAAAGCTGCGCGCGCACATGTCCGATTTCCTCATATATAGTTTCCATTGTGATTTCGCGCGTCATCACCCGCGGCATGTAATGCTGCAACGCCGCTCCAAACAGGCCGCTCAAGACCACAACGATGAGAAGCGTCATCAGCCACGCGGTCAACCCATGCCCGTACCGGAATCCCGAGTGAAATAAAATAAGCGGCAAACTCAAAAGTCCAAGCCAGAGGTGCCCGCGCATCCATGTTTGCGCCCGGCCAAAGCGGTAAACCGGAACTCTTTTTCGCGCGCCCAAAAGCGCCGCGAATATCATGAAAGCAAATCCAGCGCCGCCAAACACGAGGCCGGCAGACGTGCCGCCCATTGACGCCGCGTCAACAGGGACGCGATAGAAACCGTAAACCAGCATTGACACGCCAAGAATGGAGATCGACGCGATCAGCCACCCCTTATGCGTGTGATCAATCCGCAAAAATTATTCTCCCAGCCTTAAAATGGGGCTGTTCACTCGAGGAAAAGCTCCGCATTAAATTCTCTCGTGGTAGAGCACAGGTTTTGGTGGCGCCGGCGTCCTGCCGGCGCCACCAAAGCTGCGCCACAAAAAATTGCTACAATCGTCACGAATCATGCCCGCGCCTTTCCCGTTTTTACCACGCGCTGCCCCAAAGTCCCTGCGAAGAAATCGCGCGGTTCCACGCGATGCGCGGCATCGTGCGGGCACGCATAGACGCAACTCGGCTCCGCGTGCTCGCTGCAAAGATCGCAAGTGGTCGCTTTTTTCTGGACTACGGCTTTCTTTTGCCCCGGATGCTCGTGGTCTTCCGCCTGCGTGGTGAACGAATGCATGTTGATATTTCCGTACGGGCAATTTTTCGCGCACAGGCCGCAGCCAATACACCAATCCTCGATAATCACTTCCAGAGAATTGCGCCGCCGGATCGCTCCCACCGGGCAGCCCACCATGCACAGCGGATCGCGGCACTGGCGGCACGACGTGGCCACCAGAAAATTCTCAAAGCGCAGGCCCTCGCGTACCAGTCGCGTTACGCCATCATGCGAATCCGCGCACGCAGTCACGCAGGCATCGCAGCGCGTGCACTTGGCAAGGTCCAGCACCAGCAAGCTCTGCGCTTCCATGAGCCCTTGCGCGAGAAAATTTTCCAGCGGCACGCTGCGCACCATGCGCAGCCGCTCCTGATTCGCTGCCTCACGTTCCCGGGCGGCGCGTTCGAGGCCCGCGCGCACTTCCGGATAGCGTTCCACCATCGCGCGAAAATCTTCTGCCGAAATGCGCACGACCTCCACATGATCCAGCGCGGTGCAGGCCGCCGTGCGCGTTCCTCCGCCCAGCAACCCGATCTCGCCGAAATAATCGCCGCGCGACAAATACGCGAGAACCAGTTCGCCGCCGGGATAATTTTCCGAAACTTTTACGAAGCCGAGCCGCACCAGATAAAAACTGTCGGCCGGATCTCCCTGTTTGCAGATCGCCTGGCCGGGGGCGAAGCGCAACAGCTCAACGCGTTCGCGCAAGTGGTCCACAAAATCCTGCTGCAGCCCGCGAAAAATCGACACATCTCGCAAATGGGAATCGAGCGCGCGCCTCCGGTAAGTTTCGTCGAGCTGTGCGCGAAACGGTTTGCTCTTCTGCAAAACGTCGAGCACGTTGCGCAACATTTCCAGCATCGTGCAATCGGTTTCGGCGCGCACGGTGGCCGACCGCGGATAATAATTCATGCACGTCATTTCGCCGAAAAGTTCGCCCGCGCCGAGCTCCGCGACCGGATGGTCATAGGACAGATCGACGGGTGCATCGATGGGTATCGAGCTTCGACCCGCTTCGTCCTCGCGCCGGTCTTCCTTCCGCGGCGCAAGCCGGCTTGTGAGCTTGCTCGTCAATCGCGCCAGAAAACCGTCCGGTCGCCCTTGCGCCTTCACGTGGGCGATGGGAGTCGAGAGCGCAACGCTCGCCTTGCCCTCTAAAATATAAAACGCGGTCGACCCGAACTCTCCTTCGCGGCACACAATGTCGCCGCGCTTGAAGTGCCGCCAAACCGTCGCATTCGCATTTTTTTTCAAAAATTGTGGAGAAATATCCTTGAACACAGGCAGGCGCAAAAGGTCTTCAGCCGCCACAGGCGTTCCATCCGGCTGCTGCTGAATTTCCTTCAATTCTTCAAAAATCAATCAGACACTCCCAGAGAAGTCTGGCCAAACCGCGGACAATCCTTGACGCCAAAATTCATATCAGACCCCAGGGTATCAGTCCACCTTCATCCCGAAGCCATTTTCCATACTTGTACTTAAGGAAGGCTTCGAAATATTTCGTCTAAATTTGTGGTGTCGTAAATAAAACAGCGAATCATTCGCCTCAGGCCACTTTGGATGTACGTGTAGCCTCTTCGAGTAATTCGTGGATCAGTGTTTGGTAGGGCTTTTCTCTTTTCGCCGCCAGACGCTTGAGTTGTGAAAGGAGGCGGGGCGACAGGCGAATGGCAATGAGTTGCTTCGCATTCCCTGTTTTTGGGCGGCCAACCCTTCGAGCGCGACCTAGCTCCTCGTCCGTGGACTCGGGTAGATCTGAATAATCAATTCCCTCGTTTTTTGTATGCTTCATATTCTTTCGAACTCGCTTGGCGCGCAGTGATGATTCGAATCGTTTCTTTTCCATCTTTACATTCTCCTGTTTGAATAAACCAAAATAATCATTCTGCCTTTAATGGAGAAGCCCAATCGTTTAAATCGATTTTCGGCTTGACTATGATCCAAATCCTCCCATTCGAGGCCGTCAGGATCGGCAAATATAGTGGCCGCTTCCTCGAAAGACACACCGTGTTTTCTTATG
>DATAPT010000054.1:0-3873 GCA_036265065.1 Candidatus Acidiferrales bacterium
TCGGGATAAATATTTTTCCCTTCGGCCGTGACGATCATGTTTTTCTTGCGGCCAAAGAGTTTTAAATGTCCCGTCGTGTCGAGCCGGCCCAAATCGCCTGTTATGAGCCAACCATTCACGATGGTTTCCGCCGTCATTTCAGGATCGTCAAGATACTCGGACATGACCGTCTTGCTGCGCACGGTAACTTCGCCGATTCCGTCGGCATCGGGCTGCGCGATGCGAATTTCCATTCCGCGCACGGGTCTCCCAACGGTGTCTGGACGGAAGGGGCGCAGATCGTTCAGCGTGATCGCCGTGCATGCTTCCGTGCAACCGTAACCGTTGTAAATGGGGATGCCGATATCGTGGAAGAACTCAATTGTTGCGGGTTCGGTGAACGCGCCGCCGACGAGCAAAGCTTGTAGCCCGCCGCCAAAAGCTTTGTGAATTCCTTTTAGTAGCACGCGGCTCAGTCCGGGGCGGGGCTTGCCGCGCGTCAGCGCGCGATTTACGTTGATCAGCGTGTCCAGCATTTTGCGTTTGCCTGGAGGAAGCGCGGCAAATTTCTCGCCCAAACCTTTTTGCAGATTTTTAAGGATCAGCGGCACCACAGCCATGTACGTAATCTTATATTTCGTAAAAGCTTCACGGATAAATTCTGGCCGAAGCGTTCGCAGATGAACGACAGTCCCTCCGCCCGTGAAGGGCATGATAAATCCGCCCATGAAATCGATGGCGTGATTCGTGGGGATGATGCTCAGGTAGCGCGCGCCAGGCCAAAAGGGAAAAACAGGCGTCACGGCGACGCACTGTTCCAGATAATTATCGTGAGTGAGGACGCATCCGCGCGGATGGCCGCCCGTGCCGGACGAATAGACGATGCAGGCTGTATCTTTCCGTGTGCGCGGCCTGAATTCCGGCGCGTGCGTGCCGCGAAATTCTTCCCAACGTAGCGCGCCCGCGAGATCGGAGTTCGGTGGCGCTTCGCTCACGAGCACGGTTTTCATTTTATGCGCGGCAAACGCGGGCGATTGAGTGATGGCGCGCCACAGAGGGTATTCCACAAATAAGATTTGCGCTTTGGAATGCGACAGCAGCTGAAGGTGCTCAGTGGCAGAAAGCTTGTAATCAATTGGTACAAGAATGCTGCCCGAGAAAAATACAGAATATGCTGAAATCAGCCACTTGGGCTGGTTTGTCATGATGATTGCTGCACGATCACCCGCGGCAAAGCCCAATTCTTCGAGCGCTGCGGCTATTGGTGCGCTGGCTTCACCGAATTGCTTGTACGTGAGACGAGATTTTTCTTTTTCGCGGTCCGCTTCGATCAGACACACTTCTTCCGGCCAGCGACCGAGCGCATCGCGCACCGCCGCTCCCACCGAATCGTATTTGGTCAGATCAAGCATCAGAATTGCCACAGAGACACGGAGCCGCAGAGAGAAGAAAGATTATATGAGGAAATCCTCGAAGAAATCGCTTATTTCCGCGTGAAATGTTCAGAGCCTTGCCTGAATCCGCGTTGCCAATGTGTGAAAGTCGCTCACACCCTGGACCTCATAGTCCGGAAGTTCCACTCCAAAATGATTTTCCAGGCGCGTGAGCAATTCGAGAGCCTGCAGGCTGTCGATGCCGAGCTTCTTATAAAAATCGTCTGTTGCCGCGAGGTCATTGCGCGGGTATTTAAAATGGGTCGCCGCAAGATTCAGGATTTCGTCCGTGGTTTGCTCAATAGTTTTCATGATCCACCATATTTTACAGGAAGCAACGCCCGCTGGCTATTCTCCGGGAATTTTGCCGAATATATCCGATTGATAATCCTGGAAAAACTTTTCATGGCAGATACGGATGCGCCCCGGTGTTTTCGACGAATTTGCGCAAACCTTCCATCACGGCTGGGCGCGTAAAGAGGTCGCAGAAAATGTCGATTTCCTGGCGCAATTCTTCCGCCGGGAAGGGCTTGATGAACTTCTTCGCGGCGGCAGACGCGCCGCGATCAAATTTTGTCGTCTGCGCAGCGGTCGAGCGCGCTGCTCTCAGGGCTTCGCCCTCCGCTGTTACTTGACTCACGAGTCCTACGCCAAGGCCTTTCGTGGCATTAATGCTGCGACCCGTGAGGAGAAGATCGCGCACCACACCATTGCCAATATCGCGCTTCAAGCGCGGAATTCCGCCGAATCCGGGGATGAGCCCGAGCCGCAATTCTGGAAAACAAAAGCGCGCCATTTTATCCGCGATGATCAGGTCGCATACCAAAGCCAACTCGAATCCGCCGCCAAAACAAACGCCGTGAACGCCTGCGATCGTTGTAAGCGATGAAGTGTCTATTCTGTTGAGCACTGCGTGAATTCGCTCGAGGAACGCGCGGACACTTTTCGCGGCAGAGGAAGCGTCCATTTTTTGCGCTTCCTCATATAGCTCGCGTAAATCCGCGCCGGCGGAGAAACCGGCTTTTTGCTCGCTGTGAAGAATAAGCGCGCTGGCCTTCGATTCGAGCGCGGGGAGCGCTGTGGCAAAATGCTCCAGATCATCGAGCATCGCTAGGCCAATTTCGTTGGCCGGAGGGCGATTCAGCGTAAGCTCGACGACTCCGTTCTCGAGTCGCCACGAAAGTGTTTTAGCTTTGTATTCGTCCATGCTCTCAGCTTCTGCCTTTGTGCAAAAGTGCGGTAATCCTGCTCTTTGTGGTGCCGGCATCTTGCCGGCGGTTTTTACCGCTGCGTAAACCAGGACAATAAATAAAATACAAAATCAAAAACCCTCGGCGGGACGCCGGCGCTACGAAACCTTTTCGTACATGCGTTCGATCTCTTGGGCAAAATGCGCGGCGATTATATCGCGACGCAATTTCCCATTGGCTGTCAGCAAACCGTTTTCAATCGTAAACAATTCTTGCGCGACGTGATACTTATGAATCTTGCGATAGTGCGGCAGGGCGCCGTTAATTCTTTCCAACTGCGAATCAATTTCCGGGCCGTCTGTCGTTCCGGTAATAATCGCAGCGAGAAAACTGCGGCCATTGCCAACGAGCATAACGTGTTGCGCGCCGGGAATGGCGCGAAATAATTCTTCCTCGATCGGTTCCGGTGCAATGTTGTGGCCGGAATTCAAGATGATGAGATTTTTGATCCTGCCAGTGATGCGCCAATTCCCCCGGGCATCTACATCGCCCTGGTCGCCGGTGTGAAACCAACCGTCACGCAGCACTGCGGTGGATTGCTCGGGGCGCTGCCAGTAGCCGGGAAAAATATTCGGCCCGAGAATAATAATCTCACCGTCTTCGGCAATTTTCATTTCTATGCCCGGAATCGCGGGCCCAACTCGGCCAGGTTCGACGTGTTGCGGATCGTCCATGGTGCAAATTGCCGTGGTTTCGGTAAGGCCGTAAACCTGAAGCACGCGGATTCCGAGCATCATAAAAAAAAGCTGTGTTTCGCGGGCCAGGGGCGCGGAACCGCAAATCAGCGCGCGCAGATTGGGTCCCATTCGTTTGCGAATCGACGGAAAAATCAAAAGTCCGGCAAGCCCCAGCCAGAAAAAATCCCATGCATGCGGAGTTTTAGCGTCCAGCCGCAGCCACGCGGCATTGGCGTTTTCAAAAATCCTGGCAATCGCGCCGCCGCGCTTTCGGATATTGTCTCCAACGCCGGTGCGGATGCGTTCCAGTAGTGCAGGCACGTTCAGAAAATAATCCGGCGCGGCCGAGCGGATTTCGTCCGCAAGCTTTGTAAGATCCATAGACATGGTGAGGACGCTGTTTCGCGACAGGCACGAAAGCAGCAAAATCCACGATCCAGCAAAGCAAAATGGCAGGTAGTGAAACACGCGATCCGGTGGGTTGCGTGCTCCCATTAAAATATCGAGACGGGATTTCGTGCAGGAAAGCATGTG
>DATAPT010000055.1:0-4743 GCA_036265065.1 Candidatus Acidiferrales bacterium
TCCGTGGGAAGGCACGATCCAGAGGCCCTGGCCCGCGCGCGCCCATCTTCTGGTTTTCCCCAACAGGCCGATCAGCCAGCGAAAATAAGAATCGGCGACCGCCACGTTGGTGGCGACAAAGCGCTCGCGCGTCCGATTTAATACACACATGCGTTCCGTGTAATTCATCATTACTCTCTCAATCTAGATTCGATTTGTCGAAACGCTCTATCGCATCGCTTCGCGTTTGCGCCGCCAAATGATAATACCCACAATCACTACCGCTACTATCCCTGACAGAATTCGTACGATTGTCCCTTCATCCATTTTCGTATTCTCCTTTTCATTTGAACTACAAATTTTCAGCTACAGATTGAAAGTTCTGATCAACTGAATCACTGCTGGCCCAAGAATGACCACGAACATCGCCGGAAAGATAAAAAACACCAGAACCGGAACCATCTTGACCGATGCCTTGTTGGCTTTTTCTTCGGCCCGCTGCCGGCGCTTCATGCGCATGGTTTCCGAATGCACGCGCAACGACTTGGCGAGGTCTGTGCCGAACCTGTCGGTTTGAATCAACATGGCGACTGCGGTCTTAATGTCGTCGACGCCGGTCCTGGTGCCTAAATCTCGCATAGCGTCCGCGCGTCCCTTGCCAAACCTCGCTTCCATGTTCATGAGCTTCAGCTCTTCGCTCAATTCCGGGCAGGTAATCTGAATTTCCTGGCTGACTCGAAAAATGGCCTGATCAAGCCCCAGTCCCGCTTCCACGCATACCGTCAGCAAATCGAGAGCGTCGGGCATGCCGGCGATAATTTTCGCTTGCCGTTTGCGAATGCGGGAAGTGAGCCAAAAATCCGGCAATAAATATCCGATAAGGGACGCCAGTACAAGAATCAGAACCGAGTTGATTTTGTAGAATCCCGTAAAATAGACCAAAGATAGGGTGACGATCGGAAATATTAATTTTGCGCCTTGAAATGCGACGATCGATTCCGATTTCCGAAATCCAGCTCTGATCATCAAGAAACTTGTTCGCGATACATCTTTGGTCGATGCCGGAACTATCTTGCCAACGTCTTCCAGGACGCGCTGCGCCCGCTCCTTTTGTTTCTGCCGAAAAGGAATCGCCGGCACCGCCGATTTCGCGTCCTGCCACAGTCGATTCAATCGTTCTCGAGCCGGATCGTCGGGCGGGATCACGACCAGGACGAAAGTCATGCCCACGATTAGAGCCGCTATAAAAACTACGCCAATGGTTGCCAGAATCATTTCAGGCTCCTTTCGTCAGATCTCACACTTCAATATTTACAATGGCCCATAGAATGAACGCGCCGATGATCTGCATGGTTCCCGCAATGGCCAGCGCGAGAAGCCCCAACGGATCCTTGTACAGAGAGCTGCTGTATTCCGGATTCACAAAATTCATCAGGAACAACATTGCAATCGGCAGAGATACCAGGATGGCCGCGGTCAATTTTCCTTGCGCCGTTCGAACCCTTATCTCCCCGCGAATCTTAAAACGATCGCGGACCGTCGCTGAAAGATTCCCCAGAATTTCCGCCAGGTTTCCGCCCGTTTCATCTTGAATGATCAACGCCGCCGCAAAAAATCTCACGTCCTGTAACGGAACCCGCTTCGTCAAGTTGATCAGGGCTTCCCGGAAATGCAAGCCGAGGCGCTGCTCTTCATACGTGGTTCGAAATTCGCCGGCGATGGGCTCGGACATTTCCTGCCCCACAATTTCCATTCCCGTATTCAGGCCATGCCCGGCTTTCACCGCGCGGGCCAATAAATCAATGGCTTCTGGAAAATTGCTTTCAAATCCGCTGAGCCTCTTGTATCGCTTGAAGTAAACGACGCCTATCGGCAGCGAGCCGATGATAATCGCGGCAAAGAATGGCCCAATGTTTCCTCCGAAAAACAGGTGGCCAATTTCATAAGTGCCCAGGAAGCCGACGCCGGTCATTAATAAAATTTGACCGGGCTTCGTATCCATTCCCGCTTGCATCAGCAAATTACGAACGTAATCAATCCGCGACCGGTTTGCCAAAAATCGATTCAACCAGGGGAGAGTGCTCAGCCCTTCGTCGCGCATCAGCTGCGCACTTGCCGAGGCTTCTACGGATTCCTGCACGGGGACGCTTCCCGCAAGGCGCCGGGCGATCTGCTGTGATTTGTCCTGGCTTCCGATGAGCGTAAAGCCCAGAACCACGGCAACGACCGCGACGCCGATTACAAGGAATAATATGAATGCCATAATCAGTTCCTCAGAATTTCATCTCTGGCCTGAACATGGTTGTTGGCACCGTAATTCCTGCCGTTAACAACTGTTCCGTGCAACGTGGCCGAATACCGGATGGGAGGAACTCGCCAAGCACCGCGCCGTTCTCTCCAATTCCGGCCTTCTTAAATGAGAAAACTTCCTGAATCGTTACGATGTCGCCTTCCATGCCGGTGATTTCCGAAATCGACATTACTTTGCGTGTGCCGTCGCTGAGGCGCGAGATCTGCACAATAATGTTGATGGCCGACGCCGATTGCTGGCGAATTGCCTTTTCCGGAAGATTCAATCCGGACATGGCCGCCATGGTTTCCAACCGGGACAGAGCATCTCTGGCCGTATTCGCGTGAATCGTGGTCAGCGATCCGTCGTGGCCCGTATTCATCGCTTGCAGCATGTCGATCGCTTCTTCGCCGCGGACCTCGCCAAGGACAATTCGGTCTGGACGCATACGCAGGGAGTTGATGACCAATTGCCTTTGACGCACGGCGCCCTGGCCTTCAATGTTTGGCGGGCGCGTTTCAAGCCTCACTACGTGTTCTTGCCGGAGTTGCAATTCCGCCGCGTCTTCAATGGTGATAATTCGTTCGCGGTTGGAAATGTAAGACGAAAGAATGTTTAACATCGTCGTCTTGCCGGAACCTGTGCCGCCGGAAATCAAAATGTTTAATCGGGCGCGCACGCAGCCTTCCAGAAATTGCAACATATTTGGCGTGAGCGATTTATTCGTGAGCAGGTTTTCCGCGGTCAGCCGATCCCGGCCAAATCGCCGGATGGAAAGGCATGACCCGTCCAATGTCAAAGGAGAAACGATGGCGTTCACGCGCGAACCGTCCGCCAAGCGTGCATCCACCATGGGTGAGGAATCATCCACGCGGCGGCCAACGGCGGAAACAATTCGGTCGATGATCAGGCGGAGATGAGCCTCATCCCTGAATTGTGCGGTTGTACGTTCCAACTTCCCATGACGCTCCACAAATACATCGCGGTAAGAATTCACCAGAATATCGGATATTGTGGAGTCCTTCAGCAATGGCTCCAGCGGCCCCAAGCCGAAAACCTCATCCAGCAGGTCCTGGGTCAGCTGTTCCTTTTCGACCATTGACATCGGCATGGTTTCGCCGCTCACCAGGGACTCGATCGTGCGAGTCAAGTCGCGCCGGACCATTTCCCGATCCATGGTTTGCATTCGGTCAAGGTTGATCTTTTGAATCAGATTTCGATGAATGGTGACTTTCAACGCATTCATGTCAGACCGAGTTGGTGAAGATGAAACGGACATTTGCACTCCTACTTGGATGAATTCGACGAAAACAGATTCCCGAGCCCAGTACGGCGAGTCGGAACCACAGCGCCGGTTAACTCCGTTGCAAAATCCCGCAACCTGGAAACAATCGCATTGTCATGATTGTCCGATAGCGGCGTTCCTGTATTTACAGCATCGTTCACTTTGCTGAAATTGTTTGGCAGCCGCAAAAAAACATTCCGCTGGGTTCGCTGCTCGATGCTTTTCAGAACGGGATCGTCGCGCCGGTGCCAGCGATTAATCACCAGTCGAATTAAGCTTGCATCCACATTGCGCGCGATCAAGGCGGACACTTGCCTCTCGACAGCCCAAAGCGAAGTGACATGCGCTTCGGAAACCATCAGGACGTAACGCGCTAAACTCAACATTTCCGCCCATTCCCCGGGACATTGATTGCCCACATCGGCAACCACATAATCGCTATGGATCTGTGCGACTTCCGCAATCCGCGGGACCGCGGCCAGTGAGACATTCGACCATTCATTGGGATCCAAAATTCCGCCAAGCAATGCAAGTCCGCTCTTATGCTGAGTCAACAGCCCATCGAACAAATGGCTATCCATTCGTCCTGCATTTTGAGCCGCATCGCGTACTGTAAATTTTGGCTGAAGATCCAGCATTAGGCTCGTGAAACCCAAAGGCCGCGCGAAATCCAGCAGTGTCACGCGCTTTCGGCTAATCTGCGCCAGCTGGACGCTCAGGTTCACGGCAATCGTGGTTGCTCCCACTCCACCCTTTGCACCCATCACTGCGATCAACTTCTTGGGTCCGGCTGTAGATACCGTTCCCCTCTCCTGCTCGAACAGGATCAGGACTTCGCGAAGAAGCATTACTTGCGCCGGCTTATGCAGAAATTCGCGAACGCCATATCGCATCGCTCGCTTAAGCAATTGCGCATCCGGCGATTCCAGCTCCGAACACGCCACGATGCGAATGGACGGCGACAACCGGTGCAGGAACGAAGCCACCTCAAATTGCGGTGCCGGATTGTCCGGAGATAAATCCAGAAGCACAACCTCAGGTAAAGCATTCATCAGCGCCGGATGACTATCGGGCGTGTCCGAGCACTCCAATACCTGGCGGACCATTCCGGTTTCCTGTAGGCATTTGGCCAAGGCAGCCCGGCTGATTGCGTCGTAACTGACTACTGCTGCTGTCAACATGGTTTCTC
>DATAPT010000056.1:0-2582 GCA_036265065.1 Candidatus Acidiferrales bacterium
CCAGGAATCGGTTCTGGAAAGGTAATCATGGCATCATTGAATAAGACTTCTCGCAGAGAACTTCTAAAGTTGGGCGGTGCGGCAGCGGTTACTGCTTTCGGCGTATCGGTTTTAGATGGTTGCGGTGGACTTTCATCCAACATTCCATCCGTATCTTCAGGCTGCACGCAATTATCCGCCGTCGAGCACGTCGTAATCTTCATTCAGGAAAACCGTTCGTTCGATCACTATTTCGGAAGCTATCGCGGCGTGCGCGGATTTGCGGATCCGAGCCTGGCGTTTCAGCAACCGTATCCGGGCAACACGAATATTCCTCCCGTCGGCAAATTATTGCCCTACCACCTGGACACCAACACGATCAACGCGGACTGCACGCACGACATTACCCATGACTGGGTTTCTCAACATCAAAGCTGGGACAACGGAGCCATGGACGGCTTCGTCACTTCGCGCCTAGCAAGCAACATGAATGACGCCATCTTGACCATGGGCTACTACACGCGCGCGGATCTTCCTTTTTACTATGCCGCTGCGGATGCCTTCACTCTTTGCGACAACTATTTCTGCTCGGTCATGGGTCCCACGGATCCGAATCGTCTTTACTCCATGGCCGCATCGATCGATCCGGACGGAAAAAATGGCGGACCGTTGATCGAAACACTGATTGGAAATCGCACTTCTTTCTACGGCCGCCTGACGTACACAACCATGCCGGAACAACTCGAGGCGCGCGGCATTTCCTGGAAAGTTTATTCCTCTCCCGATGAAAACTTATTGGGCGGAATTCTTTCGGACAATGTTCTGCCCTACTTCAAAAATTTTCAGAATCCCTCTTCAACTCTTTCGCAAAAAGCCTTCGGCCCGCAATTCCCCACGGATTTTCTGGCGGATATCGTCTCCGGCAATTTGCCTCAGGTTTCCTGGTTGATTGGTTCCACGGTGGCATCGGATCATCCGCCTGCGCCCGCCGTGTTTGGCGAAAGCGAGCTATCGCTGATTACTTCCGCGTTGATGGCGAACCCAACAATCTGGGCAAAGACCGTGCTTTTTGTGACCTTTGACGAAAACGGCGGATTTTTTGACCATGTCCCGCCCGCCACAGCGCCTCCCGGCACGCCCGGGGAATACATCACCATTCCCACGGTTCCTGATTCCGCTGCGATCGGCTCGCCTGCGATCTCCGGCCCAATTGGCCTAGGATTTCGAGTTCCCATGCTGATTATTTCTCCGTTCAGTCGCGGCGGATTTGTTTCTTCCGATCTGTTCGATCACACATCCATTCTGCGATTTTTGGAGACCAGGTTCGGAGCGGAAGTTCCTAATCTTAGTGCGTGGCGTCGCGCAACCGTGGGCGATCTGACGAGCGCTTTCAATTTCAAAGCGCCGAATACATCGATACCCAATCTTCCTTCGCCGGTCACGACGATTTCCCAGGTGCTTACCGAATGCGCGGCCAATCTGGCCGGTACCGTGCCTGCAACAATTCCAAATCCGCAGAGTTCTCCAACGCAAGAAGCGGGAACCGCAACACGGCCAAGCGGTATTTGCTGATTTAAAGAACGCGCAAACGCGAAAAAAGCCGGGCAGTAAAAAAAGAGGCTGAATGCAATTTGTGTTCATGCACTCAGCCTCGCGATTTTTCGGATGACGGTGGATTGATTTTGTAAAACTTAGTGCGATTTAAACTTCGTCAAATCCTTCAGCCCGAAGAAATCGACAACGGTGACCTGGATCTTGTCAGTGAAATCATTCAGTTCTCCAACAAAATCGCCATTCACTCCCACACCAGTGCGCAATGGCCGCTTGCCCGCCGGAGTTTCGACTAATTTTAGAACCGCGTCGGCAACTTCTTGAGGATCACGACGTTTGCCGAGGTTGCCCATCATGGTCATGGTGATTTCTTTAGCAGGTCCGTATGCGGCCTCGACCTGTTCATCTGCTGCCTTGTCGGCGTTTTGCCCGATCGCTGTCGCGAACGCTCCCGGTTGCACGAGCACGGCATCAATGCCCTGCGCGGCCAATTCGTAATGGTAGCTTTCAACGAGCGATTCGAGCGCCGCTTTGCTCGCGCCGTACGTGCCAAGACCCGGAAGCACGATGCGGCCCGCCTGGCTGCTGATGTGAATCAAGAGACCGCTATTGCGTTTGCGCATATGCGGCAGAACAGCCCGATTCATGCGTTGCACGGCAAAAACGTTCGTCTCGAAAATTCGCCGCGTCTGATCCACGGTCACGGCTTCCGCGAGACCTCGAACCGTGAGGCCCGCATTGTTCACAAGGACATCAATTTGCCCGGTTGCGTGAATCACTTCGGCAATTGCCCTGTCCACCGAGGCATCATCCGTCACATCGAGTTCGATCGGGCTCAGCGCCAGCGATTCTTTCGCCGCAAGCTCCCGCACTTCGCGGGCCTTTTCGCTGTTGCGTCCTTTGATGTCACGCATGCCGGCAAACACTCTGCATTTGTGGCGGGCCAGCGTTTCCGCCATTACTCGGCCAAATCCCGTGCTGCATCCCGTAATCAGAGCAACTTTTTCGGTGGACACGTTCTTCTCCTGGGAACTCACTTCCAATTATAAACA
>DATAPT010000057.1:0-4267 GCA_036265065.1 Candidatus Acidiferrales bacterium
AAGGCTCGCCAAACGGAAGAGCAGATTCCCGCCACCAGGAATTCTGCTAGGTTAATTGTAAATCACATGCCCCCAAGGGGGTCAATAGCGATTGCAACAGCCTGTTAATAATTGTTTAACCCGCCAAGAATCAAAATGTTAGGAGAGGGCTTGGCGCAAGTCCGCGAGCAGATCGGAGGCGTCTTCGAGGCCAATCGACATGCGCACGGTACCCGGGCTGACACCTGCCGCAGCCAATTCTTTGTGGTTCAGTTTGAAATGGGATGTGTAAATAGGGAGCACAATGAGTGATTCAACTCCGCCCAGGCTCGCCGCGAGCAGGAAAATTTCTGACCTGTCGCAAAAGCGGCGCGCGGCCGGCAAACCGCCCTTCAAATCAAAGGCCAGCATTCCGCCAAAATCCGTCATTTGCTGTTTAGCAAGACGGTGAGATGGATGCGAAGTCAACCCCGGGTAATGGACTCGCTGAATTTTCGGGTGGCGTTCCAGAAAACCGGCCACGGCTATGGCGCTTTCGCACTGCCGGCGAACTCGGATTTCGAGCGTCTTCAATCCGCGAATTAACAGATAGGCAGGATCCGGGTCCATGGAGCCGCCAAGGGATATCATCATCTCGCGAACTTTTCCGACTCTTTCCCGGCTACCGGCCACGGCGCCCGCAATGATATCCGAATGCCCGGCCAGATACTTTGTTGCGCTGTGAACCACCAGGTCGAATCCCAGGTTCAGTGGTTTTTGCAAAATGGGCGTGGCGAACGTATTGTCGATGATCGAGACGAGCTTGTGCTTGCGGGCCAGAGCTACTGACTTCTTCAGGTCCACAAGTCCCAGAGTAGGGTTCGTTGGGGTTTCCACGTAGAAGGCGCGGGTCTTCGAGTTCACCAGTTGATCGAAATCATCCAGGCTTGCATCGACGTAGTGCGCGCGGATTCCCATCCTCGGCAGAATGTCGCGCATCAGCCGGTAAGAGCCGCCATAAAGCTGCCGCGTGGAGATCAGTTCGTCGCCAGCCTGCAGCACGGATAGCAGCGCGCTCGAAATCGCCGCAGATCCCGAGGCCGTGACCAGCGCGGCCTCTCCATTTTCAAGTTTGGCGATTTTCTCTTCCGCTACGGCCAGCGTGGGATTGCCATAGCGCGTGTACAAATAGGCCTGGGATTTCCCCTCGGCCCATCGTTTCATTTCCGCCGTGTCCGCGAATGTGAAATTGGCGGAGCGCACGATGGGCGCGGTCACCGAGGTATTCCGTTTGTGTTTCGGCTCGCCGCCATGGATGGCAAGAGTGGCGTCAGACCATTTGGGAGAGGTTTTCTTTGGCATGATGCGGCTATTTTTTCACGCACTCAAAAATACGCAACCTCCAATTTGGCCCAACGCTGTAGCCCGCCTCTTCAGAGGCGGGGGTTTAGACGACGCGAAATCGAGATAGCGCCGCACCTAAACCCCCGCCTCTGAGGAGGCGGGCTACAGCAACGGGCCACAGCAGGAGCGCGACAACATGCCAGGCCAGAAATCGTGGACGCAAAATAGAATCACCAAAGGTTTTTCTTTTACTCCGTCCCTGTTTCCTTGTCTCTCTGCCTCCTTGCCTCGTTTCTTGCACTCCATCAATTAAACGTGCTCCTCTTCCTCGACCTCAACACCGCGAGCCGCCTTCGCCGCGGCAATCACTTTCTCCGCGATTTCAGTGGGCACGTAGTCGTAGTGCGAATACTCCATGGTGTAGGTGGCGCGGCCCTGCGTCATCGAAGTCAGGGTTGTGGCGTAATTCAGCATTTCGGCGAACGGTACGGAGCCCTTGACGATGACGGTCGCACCACGCACTTCGCTGCCATTGATACGGCCGCGCCGCGAACTCATATCGCCCATGATGTCTCCCGAATATTGCTCGGGCGCGTAGACTTCCACGTGCATCACGGGTTCCAGCAGCGCCGCGCGGGCTTGTTTCATGCATTCTTTAAATGCCAGCGAGCCGGCAATCTTGAATGCCATGTCCGAGCTGTCCACGTCATGATATTTGCCGTCGTAGAGGATGGCCTTGAAATCCACGACGGGGAAGCCGGCCAGATACCCGCGCTCGGCGCAGGCGCGAATGCCTTTTTCGACCGAGGGAATCCAGTTCTTGGGAATCGCGCCGCCAAAAATATCGTCGATGAATTCAATCCCGGTGCCGCGCGCAGCGGGCTCCAGGCGAACACGGCAGACGCCGAATTGTCCGTGCCCTCCGGTTTGCTTTTTGTGCTTGCCTTCGGCATCGGCCTTGCCGCGAATCGTTTCGCGATAGGGAACCTTGGGCGGGTGCAGCTTGAGGTCCACGTGATAGCGCTTATGCAGCTTCGCGACGACCACTTCGATATGCTGCTGTCCGGAACCCGCCAGCAAAAATTCCTTGGTCTGCGGATCGCGTGAAAAACGCAGCGACGGATCTTCTTCTAGAATTTTGTGAATCGCGGGGCCGATGCGGTCTTCATCCGCGCGTGTCTTGGGTTCGACCGCGAAGGTGATGGAGGGCTCGGGGACGTGAGGCAGCGGGTAGTGGATGGAAGCGGCCTTTTCGCCGAGCGTGTCGCCGGTAAATGTCTCTTTCAACTTTGCGACGGTGCCGAGTTCGCCGGCATGCAGCTCCGGCACGGCAGTCGCGGTCTTCCCCTGCATCACCTGAATGTGCTGCAGGCGTTCGCATGTGCCGCGTGTGAAATTTTGCGGCATTGCGTCATTTTTCAGGACGCCAGACATGACTTTGAAATAGGTGACGCGTCCGGCAAAAGGATCGGCCAGTGTTTTAAAAACGAAAATGGACAAGGGCTCGGCGTCGGCGATTTTCCGCTTTATTTCATCTCCCTTGCTGGCGGTTTCGCTGTGTCCGATGGCCGTGCCGCGCTGCGAAGGGTCGGGAAAAACATCGGCCAGCAGATCGAGCAGTGTGGCGCTGCCGATATTGTGCAGCGCGGAGCTGAGAACGACGGGATGGATGCGCTTGGCCTGGAATGCTTCGCGGAGTCCTTTTCGTAAGTCTTCAATCGGCAGCGTGCCCTTCTCGAAAAATTCCTCCATCAGCGCGTCGTCGCCCTCGGCCACCATTTCCACAAGGGTTTCGTGCGCGATCTTCGCCGGTTCGGCGAGTACGTCCGGAATCTCTTCGATCTTGGGCTTGCCGTCGCCGTCAGGCGTGTAGAAATGCGCCTTCATCGTGATCAGGTCGATGACGCCGCGAAACCCTCTCTCCGAGCCGATCGGCAAATGCAGCGGCACAGCATTGCGCCCGAAGACGCGCGTAATCGATTCCATGGCGCGGTCGTAATTCGCCAGCTCGCGGTCCATCCAATTGACGACAAAGGCGCGCGGCACATCGTATTCAACCCCGTAGTCCCAAACTTTTTCCGTGCCCACCTGCACGCCTGCCGCCGCGTCCACCACGATCAGCATCGCGTCCGCCGCAACGAGCGACGCGCGCGTGTCATTTAAAAAAGTGCTGTAACCCGGCGTATCCAGGAAATTAATTTTTATTTTTTCCGCGTGGTCGCCTTTTCCCAGCAGCCCCGAGGGCGCCCATTCGGCATAGGCCAGGCTGGTTTGAATCGTGATTTTTCTGGCGATTTCCTCTTCGTCCCAGTCGGTGACGGTGGTTCCTTCGGTGACCTTTCCCAGCCGCGTGGTCATCCCCGCGGTGAACAGTAACGACGACACCAGCTGGGTTTTCCCCGTGTCGCCGTGGCCGGCAATTCCCACATTTCGTATGGATCGCGTTTCGTAGGCTTTCATCGCTCTACCTCCTTAGGCGCCGCAGGCGGTGAGCGCGGCGAGTGCCGCGGCCGCATCGGAAAAGCTTTTGCGGCGAATTGTCTGGAAGGATGAAGGTTCGTGTTCCGGATTATCCGGTCGCGCCCCCCTATTTCGCGGATGCTAGCACGAAGGCGCGCGCGCGGCAATGAGGGTCATCAGAATGGAAGGCGCTATTCACTTTACAATAGGCCATCGGAAAGGAAGCGCCATGTTGCTCGGCTGCTTCGACGGAAAATTTTCATGCCTTGATTTTATGAACCACTAATTAAGCATGCGGAATGTCACTTCTATGGGCACCCTCACAGGCACAGCCTGGCCGTCTGACCGATGCGCGGGGCTGAAGCGCCATTTGCTGACAGCCTCCACTGCCTTTTGAGATAGACCAGTGTCAACGGGGGTCACAATCACGATGTCTGACGCCTGACCGCTTGGCAGCACGGTGACTTGAAGGACTACTGTTCCCTCCAAGCGCTTTTTGCGGGCC
>DATAPT010000058.1:0-3334 GCA_036265065.1 Candidatus Acidiferrales bacterium
CTGGACTTCCGCCCGACTCGACGCGGTACATTACGCGAGAAGAATTGCTAGCCATGCCGCAAGTAACCTTTAACGCCGCAGGCGATACGAATTTTACTGGCCCAACCAAAATTCGCGGGGTGAGGCTGGAAGATCTTACGCGAGCAATGAGCGCATATCCTGCTTCTGACATGGTTGTGGCGATCTGTGATGACGAATACCGAGCAAATTATCCGCAGGCATACCTTAAAGCTCACCATCCCGTGCTGGTGCTGCAAGTAAATGGAAAGGCGCCTGCCGGATGGCCAAAAGATTCCCAGGAACATAAATACGATATGGGACCTTACATGATTGCGAATCCAAAATTCGTCCCCAGCTACAAAATTCTTTCGCACTCGGACGAACCGCAAATTCCGTGGGGCGTTGTTCGCATTGAATTTCGCGACGAGAAGACTGTGTTCAATGCCATCGCCCCGCGTGGTCTGCGCGCGCAGGATCGCGAAGTGCAGAATGGCTTTGGCATCGCGATGCAGAATTGTTTTCGTTGTCACAATTCCGGGCGCGAAGGAGGGCAAAAATCCGGCATGCACTGGGAGGTGCTTTCGGCATTAGCACTGTCTTCGCCCAGGGATTTTGCTGCGTACATACACGCGCCGGAGAGCAGAAATCCAAAGGCACAAATGCCCGGCTTTCCTGAATATGACGATGCTACGTTGGCGGCGCTTACCGCATATTTTCAAACCTTCTCCCAACGGACCAACCCATGATCCTGCGCACAATCAAGATTCTTCTGGTCTTTGGCTTGGCGGTTTTTTATACGCTGGTCGTTTTCAATAACATCACGGATTACAATTCCAATTACCAATTCGTGCGGCACGTGCTGATGATGGACTCCACGTTTCCCGGTAATAGCGGGATGTGGCGCGCCATAAACACGCCGCTTATACACGCCGCGTTTTATGTTTCGATTATCGTCTGGGAAACAATCACCATGATATTGTGCTGGTGGGGCGGAATTCGCATGGCACGAACGAGACGCGAATCCCTAGCGCTTTTTCAGAAATCCAAGGGCATATCCGTTGCGGCCATGGCCTTGAGCCTGCTGATGTGGCTCGTCGCTTTCCTTGCTGTGGGTGGGGAATGGTTTCTGATGTGGCAATCAAAAATGTGGAATGGTCAGGACGCGGCCTTCCGTATGTTCACGGTAATAGGCATTATTTTACTGCTTGTGGCGCAACCCGACGCAGCGGATCAACCCTAGTTGGTCAGCCTGCCTATTAATCCAATTATTTATTTGCGAATCTGATGGCCCGAGCATCCAGTCGCGGCGCGCTCGATTTTGCCATCTTTTTCGCCATGTGCATAAGCAGTTGCCTGTCATCTTCATGCGCGCGGCTGAGTAGTTGCCGGAACTTTGCCAGCATGCGGGCGTCCTTCCCGCTTTCCCCCCAGGAATGGCCGTTTCCGGATCTTCGCCTGGAGAAGATGGGGAGCTTAGGATGCAGATCTCCGTCGTAAAAAATTTGGTACATCGGCACTTCAAGAGCGCGTGCGAATTTTTCCAAGGTTTCAACGGACGGCACAGTATGCCCATTTTCAACTCGCGAAATGTAGCAGCGAAGCAGGCCTGTTCGTTCTTCAATCTCGCCTTGGGATAATTGTTTCTGCTCCCGCAGGTTTCGCAAACGGTCGCCTATGATCATGGTGGGAGAACCTCCTGCCTGGAATATTTACGAATCGCTAATTAGAAGACTTGCCATTTTAGCTGGTAGGATATCATACACCAGAAGGTTTATTCGTGACAGCTATTTCATCCGGACGGCTCGCCAAAATCTGTCACCATGGATGCCTCAAGCTGGTTTATTGCGTACGCCGCGATTTAAGCCTTCATCGCGGACAGAACGCGCCGTGGCGTAAACGGAACGCGGCGTAGTCGCGCGCCCGTAGCGTCAAAAATTGCATTCGCAATTGCGGCGGTAACTGGAACGATGGACGGCTCGCCCCCTCCAAGCGGCTGCATTTCCGGCCGGTTAATCAGTTCGATTACAACTTCTGGAACCTGTTCGAAACGGATAACCGGATAACTGTTCCAATCAAGATTTGTCTGACCGGTGGAGTCGAATTGAACTTCTTCGAGCAACGCCCGGCTCACTCCCTGCAAAATATTTCCTTCGATCTGGTTTTTCAGCCCGTTTGGATTCACGATCAGGCCGCAGTCATGGCCCAGAGTAATCTTCTTTACCAGGACTTCGCCGGTCGTTTTGTCGACCTCCACTTCGGCAACGGCAGCCGTCATCGTGTTGGCGCGGTTCGCAACCGCGACGCCTCTTCCCATGGCCTTCGTGCCGCTGGAAGAAAGTCCTGGCGCGGGACGTGCCGTCCACCCGGCTTGCTTGGCCGTTGCGACAAGAATCTCAGAGATACGTTTGTCACTCGTCAGGTAGCGCAAACGGAATTGCACGGGATCGACATGCTGGTCCGCGGAAATTTCATCGATAGTGGATTCGCTCGCAAACACACGCGCCAAGTCTCCCGGCGCGCGCAGGTTGCTGGTTCGCAGCGGCCATTCCCCCTGCTGTACCCAGGGAATACTCGCCGCGAGAACTTTCTGATTTTCGAATGTATAAATTTGGCCGCCGCCACCCGCTCCGTTCAAGAATCCAGGTCCTGTGGGCTTCATCCCCACTTGAGAGGAAGCCAAAAGGGGATTCGCTTCCGACTCGGTCCAAGGCAAACTGCGGTCCATGTAGTCCCAGGCAATCACGTTGCCCTGTGCGTCCACGCCCGCGCGCACGGTTGAATATTGCGCCGGTCCCTTGGGGTCCCAGGCGTGCTCGTCCTCGCGCATCCACTGCACGCGCACTGGCTTGCCCACGGCGCGAGACATCAACGCCGCGTCTTCGGCTACGTCATCGCTTTCCAGGCGCCCGTAGCTGCCCGAACCTTCGCGGTAGAGCAGATGAACATTCTTCGGCGGAACTTTCAGCAGCAACGCGATCGCGTCCCGCGTGCGGAACGGGCCCTGCGTCCCGGTCCAAATCGTGGCTTTATCTCCCTGCACATCGGCAACGGCGCAGGGCGGGCCGATCATTCCGTGCAGCTGGAACGGCCAGTAATAAGTTGCTTCATATTTCTTGTGCGCTTGCGCAAACGCAGTATCCAGATTGCCTTTGTTCGTGACAACGTTATCCTTGAAGCTCTTGGTATTTTTCAGATAATCGAAAACTTCATCCGGGCCAGAAGGCATTTTCAGCGTCGGCTCGGCCCGTGGCCCGCCACGTACGGCGTGCCGATGAAGGGCCACGGCATGTTCGTGCACACCGACCCCGACGACCGCCCGGCCGACGTCTACGGG
>DATAPT010000059.1:0-6118 GCA_036265065.1 Candidatus Acidiferrales bacterium
ACCGCTGGATGCTTTCACGCACGGCGGAACTCGTCGCGCAGTGCCGCAAATGGTACGAGGGATTTGAATTTCACCGAGTGTTTCATGCGATGCACGATTTTGCGGTGGTGGACCTCAGCGCATTTTATTTCGATGTGCTGAAGGATCGTCTCTACACGTTCGCTCCTCGAAACAAGTCGCGCCGCTCGGCGCAGACGGCTGTGTATCGCATCGCGAAAGCGTTGCTGAGCCTCACCACGCCCATCACGGTTTTCACCGCCGAGGAAATCTGGAAACATATTCCGCACTTGGCTGGAGATCCCGAAAGCGCGCACATGGCGATGTTTCCGACGAAGGAAACATTTGGCTCGCCATTCAATCCGGCGAAGGCCGCGAATTGGGAGAAGCTTTTGCTCGTGCGCACGGAAGTGCTTCGCACGCTCGAAGCGGCGCGCAATGCGAAGACAATTTCGGGAGCGCTTGAGGCAAAAGTTGTTTTGAGCGCAACGCCGGAATTAGCCGCCGTGCTGCAACAATATAAGAGTTGGCTGCCGGGTCTTTTTATTGTGTCGCAAGTGGAACTCGCGGATGCGGGGGCGGCAGACGCTCAAAAATCCGAACTGCTTCCGGGATTGGGCGTGTCCGTGCACCGAGCTGACGGGACGAAGTGCGAACGCTGCTGGAATTATTCGACGCACGTTGGCGAAAACGTCGATTACCCAACCGTGTGCGAGCGCTGTGTGAAGGCACTTGGCGAAATTAAAAGCTCGCAGGCAGGGGCCTGATGCGCGGGGCTCGCTGGCTGTGGATTTCGCTCGTGGTGCTCGCTGCGGACCGCGCCACGAAATTTGCAATCGAAGGCACGAGCCCCCTTTTCCGGCATTCCGTTGTTTCGGACATTATTGTGCTGGTGCACAGCCAGAATCCCGGGATTGCGTTCAGCATGTTTTCGGAGTCGAAGTCGTCCTGGCTGGCGCCACTGTTGGTTGCAGTCTCGGTAGCTGTCATGGCTCTGCTGGGCTGGATGATTGTGAAAGAGCGCGTGGGTGGCGTGGTCGCGCAGTGCGGCCTGGCGCTGATTCTTGGCGGGGCGGCGGGGAATGCGCTGGACCGCGTGATGCACGGCAGCGTCACGGATTTTCTGGAAGTGCGATTGTGGACTTACATCTGGCCGGCGTTCAACGTGGCGGATTCGGCGATTACTGTGGGGGCTCTACTCGTGCTTTATGAATTAATTTTTGGCGGTGCACAAGATAGACGTGTTCCCAGCGCCAATAATCGCTGAAGACCTGTGCGACATCGAACCAAATCTGGGACCGCCAATCTCCCGATTGGCGATTTGACAATCGCCAATCGGGAGATTGGCGGTCCCGGGAAACTTATAATTCCGCGAAATATCCGGGCTAGAATGCACGCCATGGTTGACAGCATAGCTACCCAACAAAATTTGACTGCGGCATCGGCGGACGCGGGGCGGCGGCTGGATTTATTTCTCGCCGAGCGCGTTTCGCAACTCAGCCGCACGCGCATTCAGGAACTGACGCGCGAGGGAAAAGTTCGTGTCAACGGAAACGTTGCCAAAGCTGCTCACCGAATTTCGGCCGGCGAAACAATTGAGATTGAAGTTTTGCCGCGCCCCGCGATGCAGGCGTTGCCGGAAGATTTGCCTCTCGATGTGCTGCTCGTGGACAACGATTTCGTGGTCGTGAATAAGCCGGCCGGTATGGTGGTTCATGCGGGCGCTGGGCATGCGCGAGGGACGCTGGTGAATGCGCTGTTGCATCGCCTGGGAAAACTTTCCGAGGCGGGCGGCGCGCTGAGGCCGGGCATTGTCCATCGTTTGGACCGCGAAACATCGGGCGCGATGGTCGTCGCGCGGAACGACAAGGCGCACGAACATCTTTCCGAACAATTTCGTTCGCGCAACGTGCGGAAAATTTACGTGGCGCTGGTGCACGGCAAAATGCCGCGCGATTCCGGCACGATCACGCTGCCCATTTCGCGCGATCCGAACCGCCGCACGCGCATGACGGCTCGCGCAAAGAAGGGACGCCACGCGCGCACGGATTGGCGCGCTATCGCCCGGCTTGACGGCTACACGCTGGTGGAGGTTGCGTTGCACACCGGGAGGACACACCAGATCCGCGCACATTTTTCGGCCATTGGGCATCCGGTGGTGGGAGACACGCTTTACGGCGCGCCGCGCGTCATCCGCGCCGGAAAGCGCACTCTGCCGTTACTGGAGAGAAATTTTTTGCATGCCGCGCGGATTGGCTTCTCGCATCCGTCGAGCGGCGATTGGGTGGAAGTTCGCGCTCCGTTGCTGCATGATTTACGGGTATACTTCGATCAGTTAGGAGCATCTTTGGGCTGGCGTACTGCGGAGATTGAGGCCGCGCTCGCGCCCTACGTTTGATGATCATGAAAAAACGAACCTCATGGATCGTACTGGTTGGCATATTCGCGGCTGTTGCGGCTATGGGCGCGCAGCAGGCGCAGCCTCCGGCACCCCCGCCGGCCTCCTCTCCGGCCACCGCGCCAACTCAAGCTGCGGCACCAGCGCAGGGGGATCGCCAGGGGACAATCGTACGCAACGTCAACCTCGTGGAAGTCCTGTTCAGCGTGGTTACGAAGAAAGAAAAACTGATCACCGACTTGAATAAGGAAAATTTCAAGGTTTTCGATGACGGCCAGCAGCAGGAAATCACGGACTTCAGTCAGCCGACCGATCTTCCCTTGCGCATCGGCATGGTGCTGGACACATCGAACAGCATTCGTGAGCGCTTAAAATTTGAGCAGGAGGCCGCAATTGATTTCCTGTTTAACGCCTTGCGACGGAATAAAGATCAGGCGTTCCTCATGACGTTCGATGACGGCCCGCAAATCATCAAGGATTTTACCGGGGATGGCGGCGAACTGCGCGACACCATTCTGAAACAGCGCGCGGGCGGTGGCACTTCACTCTATGACGCGGTATATGCGGCCAGCAATCATCTGCTGAATAATTCTCCGCTTCCTCCCGGCCCGAATCCCGATGTCCGCCGCGTTCTCGTCGTGATATCCGATGGCGACGATAACAGCAGCAATAAAGCACGTGGGGAAGCCGTCGATATGGCGCAACGCGCGGGCGTGATCATCTATTCGATCAGCACGAGCACGGAATGGGTTTCCGCGGAAGAAGAAAAGGATCCTGCGAAACGCATTGCCCGCAAGTACGAAAAAAACGAGGGAGATCAGGTTCTGGAGCAACTTGCGCTGGAAACCGGCGGCCGCGTTTTCTTTCCGTATAAGGTGGATGACCTGGGGCAGTCGTTTCTCGATATCGGCGACGAACTGCGCCACCAGTACGCGCTGACTTACAGTCCCGTGGGCCGCTCGTCTGACGGAAAATACCACGCCATTAAAGTGCAAGTGGATCGCAAAGATTTGATCGTCCGCGCGCGCAAGGGCTACTATTCCATCCCCTTACCTGCCGGCGCCAAAACGGCTACGCCGTAAAGAAAGTAGGACAGGCTTCAGCCTGTCTTCTGTTGACTTTCGCAACCCTGGCAAAAAATCAAAAGAAGACAGGCTGAAGCCTGTCCTACTAAAACCTGCTCAGAAGTTAGGCGCGTAGTATCCGCGGCGTGCCAGCGCGGAATAATCCTTATTTTTCATGTCGACTTTAATTTTACGATAGCCGCCATCGTGCGATTTATTGGCGGGAGTGTAGCCGAGAGTGTATTGAAAACGCAGCTCTTCCGAAATCTGATCGAAGGCCGCTTCCAGATTTTTTTCATTGCGAACGACGATCATTCGACCGCCCGTTTCATCGGTCAAGCGTTTGGCGACGGTTTGATCGCCTCCATCTTCGGCTACCAGCAAGATATGTACGACGGTATCGGTGCGTTGCGCGGCCTCCACGGCGTCCTGCAATTTTAATTTGCTGCCTGTGTCTTCCGCGTCCGTCAGGACGACCACGGCTTTTCTACCCGCTTCGCCGGAAAGTTTGTCATGCGCGGCGAGATAGACTGCATCATAAAAGTTTGTGCCGCCGTTGCCGCTGGTCGGAAGTGGACCCTGCGTGGTGATGGAACCGCCACCGGGAATATTGATCTGGGCGCGGTTCAGGGCTCGGTTCAACACGCCCTTGTCGTCGGTGAAGTCAGCGAGCAGGTCAATGTCCGTATCGAAACTCATGACCATGCCGAGGTCGCCCTTGCGCAAAATTCTTCCGAAGAAGCGCGAGCCGGCGTCCTTTTCCGAGGAGAGCATGTAATACTCGCTGCCGCTGGTATCGACGAGCATGCCCAGAGTAATGGGCAGGTTTGTTTCGGCGGAAAAGTCGGTTATTTCCTGGAGCTGGCCATCCTCATAGACCTGAAAGTCATCTTTAGTGAGGCCAGTAACAATTGACTTGTGTTTGTCGCGAACGGTGGCGAAGACGTTGACCTGATTGACCTGCACGCGGATTTGGCCCGGTGCCGCGGCATAGGCGAGACCTCCCACGAGGGTTGCGGCGCACAGATAGCAAAGAACGGCTCGAAACTGCATTGTATAATCCCCCCCGGCTGCGACGACGTGTTGGATGCGGGCCTGGATAATTAAGATGCAATATGCGTGGCGCGCGGTAGCGGCTCACGCGGAAATTGGTGCAGGACCTACATGAAATGTACACGAAAAATGCTCGTCGCGATCCTGGCGATTAATTTTACAGGGTCCACTGTAGCCATTGCGACCTTGCTTGCGCAAGATCCCCATCCGCAGGAACAGGCGCCGTCGCTGGGTTCCCCAGGCGCTCAAAGAAAAACGCAGCCCACGGTGCAGGACGCGCCGCCGCAGGATTCTCGTGGCAGCATCCGGACCACGGTGTCCCTTGTGGTCGTGCCCGTCACGGTGAAGGATAGTGCCGGTGAACTGGTCACCGATCTGCAGCAAAACGACTTCCGTGTTTTTGAGGACGGCATCGAGCAGCCCATCGCGCAATTTTCCGCCGAGGCGTTCCCCTTGTCGGCGGCCGTATTGGTGGATGATGATCTGAAGCAGGGTACGGCCGAAAAAGTCCAGAAAACATTGGAAACATTGGCGGCCGGATTCGGACCGTCGGATGAAGTGTCCTTGTGGCGCTTCGATCAGGTCCCCGAACAAATTTCCGAGGATTTCATTGCGGATAACGATGCGCTGCTCACACAGCTCAAGAAGATCGATCTGAGCAGTTCGTTTGCAGGAATCGGCTCCTATACGATGACCAACGGTCCACGCGTGAATACCGCGCAGCCGCCGGGCCCCGCCAAGATTCCGGCGGAAGCAAATGGACATCCCAACACGAAACATATCAACGATGCGATTTATGCCGCCGCGGAACAATTGCAGGATCGCCCTCGCGACAGGCGCAAAATCATTTTTCTGATCTCCGACGGGCAGAACGCCAAGAACAATACGCATAACTACGATGAAACTTTAAAACTCCTGTTGTCGGCGGATGTTTCCGTTTACGCGGTTGGCGTGGGCGAAGCGAATTTGAATCGCGGCATTACGTTCCTCGGGAACAATATTCTGGCGAAATATGCGCATGCCACGGGCGGCGATATTTTTTACGGAGGAGTAAGCCGGGAAAATCTCGAAGGCTTATATGCGCGGGTCGCCGAGCAGGCGCGCAACCAGTACACCATCGCTTATTCCGGATCGCACACGGATAAATCCAAGCCGTACCATTCGATTGAAGTTCGCGTGAAAAGGCCAGGCCTGTCGCTGCTTACGCGCGACGGGTATTACCTCAGCACGACCCCGTGATTTGTTCCGCGTACCAGTTTCACGGCATGCGATGCCGCGCGATTGGCGCATTTTTAGTTTCAGATTGCCTCGCGCGTCGATGGCAAAAAATTTCTTTTCCTGTGCATCGCATATTCATTTTGCGGTTCTGGAATTAATTCTTGACTTCCGGCGCGCACACTCGTAAAACGAAAGACAGCGAGTCTGCGAAAGATTGGCTCGCTGCTTCGAGGGGAGAAAAGTTTTCGGAGCGAATGCGCGCATCGGCCAGTTACAGCAGTACAACAGGAAACGCTGAAACCCGAGTCGGTCTAAAGAAAACGTTTCCATGCGGGGCGACTGAAAACAGTCGCCCCGTTTTTTTTGGCGCCGCGACCTCTCAGAAATT
>DATAPT010000060.1:0-2422 GCA_036265065.1 Candidatus Acidiferrales bacterium
CGGGTGCAATCATTCTAGTCGGCGTTGTGGCAATTGCGGTTGCGCTTGGCATTCTCGCGGTGATCTGGCGGGACAGACCTTCTCATTACGAAGTGGCCAAGCGCCTCGATTCCGCCGCAGGCTTAAAGGACCGTCTATCTACCGCGATCTATCTGGGCGCGGCTGAGAATCCAGGTGGAATGGTTGGCGAGCAGCGCAAGGATGCGCTCGCCCGAGTAAAAAAAGGCGATCGCCGCGACCTGTTTCCGCTCGAGTGGCCTGGAAATGCGAAACGCGGTGTCGCACTAGTTGTGATCGTGGCCGGATTATTTGTGTACCGCGTCCATCACCAACCGCCGCTCATTTCGCTTTTGCAATCCACGGCGCATTCGCAGTTTGTGCAGTCGATCCTTTCTCCGATTGCGCGGGCGATGGAAAAAGATATTCAGCGAACGATTGCACTGGTCACCGCGAAACCGGACACCCTGGGCGAAGAAACCCAGCGCGCGGAGCAAGCCGCCACTGACGATTTGTGGAAGAGCGATGAAAAATCTCCGGCGACGGACCAGCAGCAAAATACGATGGACGCTCAAGAGCAGCAGGATCAGATGCGGCCGCCGGGAGATCAGGAGGGAACACCTTCGGCTGATGGACGCCAGCAGGACAGCAATTCACAAGCCCAGGAAAGCAAGAATGGAAATGAAAGCAACGATGGAAAAACGCAGGACCAGTCCGAACAAACGGGGCCGCAAGGGCGCCAGTCCATGGGACAGTCACTCATGCAAGCCCTGAAGAACATGATGTCCAAGTCGCCGAATCAGCAATCGAACAACAATCGACCGAATCAGCAGCCGCCGAATTCGCAAGGCTCGCCGCAGTCGGGAAATTCCAATCAGCCCGGCGCCACGGAAAGCGATAAGCGCGGAGATTCCAAAGGGAACTCAGACGCAAAACAGAAAGCTTCGCAAACGGCCAGCGAGGGCGCAGGAAGCCAGTTGGGGTCCAAAGAACTTCGCACGGATCTGGAATCGCATCCCGTCAATGCCGTACCGGACCGGGTTGCGCTGGAATCCAGCGGCTTTAAGGAACAGACTCGCATGAAAGTGGCCACGGAAACAGGATCAGCTCAACTTGCCGAGCACGATCAGGCGCCGCAGCAGGATGCGGTGACCAATGGCTCGGAACAGGAAAATATTCCCGCGCGCTACCGTTTTTACGTCCAGCGATATTTTGAGCATGCCGATAATGGAAAGCATTGAGATAGAATCCCCCGGGAATGCCACGCCAGGCCGGGAAGTACGGATCGAGTGAAAGCCCTAGAAGTGGAAGACAAGGATAAATTCATGACAAGTTCTGTGGGAACAGAAGGTCAACCCAGCAATCAGCCTCTTGGGGAACAGGCGGAACTTCTCTCCGAAAAAATGACGGAGGTGCGCCGGGAAATTTCCAAAGCCATTGTGGGCCAGACGGAAGTCGTTGAAGGCGTGCTGATCGCTCTGCTGGCCGGCGGGCATGTGCTCCTCGAGGGTGCGCCGGGGCTGGGGAAGACCATGCTGGTCCGCACGCTGGCGCAGACCGTGGCGCTGAAGTATTCGCGCATTCAGTTTACTCCTGACCTGATGCCCGCGGATGTGATTGGCACTTCGGTTGTGCAGGAAAATGGCGATGGCAGGAAATCGCTGGGTTTTCAACCCGGGCCCATCTTCACGAATCTGCTTCTTGCGGATGAAATTAATCGCGCAACTCCGAAAACGCAATCGGCGCTGCTGGAAGCCATGCAGGAAAAGCAAGTGACCGTGGCCCATACTTCGCATCTGCTCGACGAACCGTTTTTCGTGATGGCCACGCAGAACCCGCTCGAAATGGAAGGGACTTATCCGCTGCCCGAAGCGCAGCTCGACCGGTTTCTTTTCAAGCTGCGCGTGCCGTATCCCGGACGCGAGGATTTGCATGACATTCTGGATCGCACGACGCAGGGAACGAGCGCGACGGTCAATCCTGTCGTGAACGGCGCGCAAATCCTGGAGATGCGCAGAGTGGTCCGCGCGGTTCCTGTCGCGCCGCACGTGCAGGAGTATGTGGTGAAGCTGACGCTGGCCACGCACCCCGAGAATCGCGAAAATCTTTTGGCAAGCAAGTACATCCGGTACGGGAGTTCACCGCGCGGCGCGCAAACATTGATTTTAGGCGGGAAAGTACGTGCGCTCCTCGATGGACGCTACAACGTAAGCTTGGAAGATATTCGCGCGCTGATGCTCCCGGCCTTGCGTCACCGCATCATACTTAATTTTGAGGCGCAGGCGGACGGCCGCACTCCTGACGATTTGTTGGTAGAAATTGCCGGGAAGATTTCGGCGAATTAACGGGGGCGGTTTCCCCCAGGTGTTGTGGCGCGGGCTTCAGCCTGCGGGGTTGAGGGCTTCCGAAGATCAAACCCCGCAGG